>SKSL01000168.1 GCA_007123015.1 Natronohydrobacter sp.
GCGGCTATCTTGCTGATCGCCTATATCGGCATCCTGCTGCCCTATCCGATCCGCTATGCGGTCGCGCGGCTGCGCCAGATTTCCGGCTCGCTTGATGATGCCGCGCGGGTGGCGGGCGCGGGCCAGATGCAGGCGCTGCGGCATGTCACGCTTCCGCTGATGGCACCCTCGCTGATCGCGGCGATGATGCTGGTCTTTGCGATTGCGTCGCGCGAGCTGGTGGCCTCGATCATGCTGGCGCCAGCGGGCATGCGGACAGTGGGCACATTTGTCTTTGCGCAATTTGAACAGGGCTCGGTGCAGACCGGCATGGCCATGAGCATGGTCGCGATCATCATCACCTCTGGCATCTTGCTTGCAGTCAATCTCTGGCTGGCACGCCAGGGCAGCAGCGCGTTTTCGGGCTGATACCATGGCGCTGATCGCACAGCTGACCGACCCGCATCTGCGCGACGATGGCGCAGACCCGTTCCATGATCCCGCAGAGGCCATGCTTCAGGCCTTCGCCCAGATCGCCGCGATGGATATCAAGCCTGATGCGATTGTGCTGACCGGCGATATCATCGACCGCAGCGCAAAGGGTTATGCGCATGCGCTGCCTGTTTTGCACAGGGCGCCAGTCCCGCTTTGGCCAATGCCCGGCAACCATGACGATCCTGCTGGTTTCCGGATAGCTTTTGACGGATGGGCCGAATTTGCACCAGATCATTTGAGCTACATCGCCCAGATTGATGACTTGCAACTTATCGCGCTGGACAGCACGCTGCCAGATGGGCGTCCCGGACTGGATCGCATGCCGCTGGACTGGTTGGCGGATGCTCTTGGCAAATCGCGCAAGCCTATCTTGCTGGCGCTTCACCACCCACCCTTCGCGACAGGCGCCCCCCATCTGGACAGACCGGGATTTCAGAACGCAGAGGCGCTGTCGCGCCTGATCGAGGGCAGCGCTGTCTGCCGTATCATCGCGGGTCACAGTCATCGCGCCATGCAGACACTCTGGGCCGGATGCCTTTGCAGCGCGGCCCCCGCGATCGGCCATGGACTGAGCCTGTCATTGTCTGGCACCGAGCCCCACAAACCTGTTCGAGTGGCTCCAGCCTTTGATCTTCATGCGATAGGTCCGAAGGGCTGTGTGAGCCATCAGATCAGGCTGGACGAGGGATCGGAATAACCCATTCCGGATGCCTCATAGGACAAGGTAATCGTGGCATTTCGGCCAACACACAGCCCAATCACAGTGAATCGGGGTTTCCTGTCAGGCTACCCGTCTGATGGATGCCATGGTGTCGACACGGACCCCGTCAGTGGTCAAGCGTCCATGGATAAATGCGGTCTTGCAGGATCAAGATAGCCCGACCAGCGACGGATAACCGCTGCTCTTTGCCCCGGCCATGACTGCACGCAGAGAATAGATGCATAGGTCAGCGACCACCCCTGGTTTCACGATCTGCAAAAAGGGCAGCACCCCGTCCATGATCACCGCCAACATGGGCCAATCTGCGTCCGGCAACGTCCAGCGTTGCCACAATAAGCGAGATCATTTCGAAAACATGCAGGAACCGCGTGCCAGAAGGTGTCGAGGCCCTTTACTGGGCGATAAGCGTCTACAGCTGATCGTCGCCCTCACTTTGGACATGACAACCCATCCCGATCGCTGACCGCAACAGGTCCCCTTTCCCGATCGCCACCCTGATCCCCAGGAAAGGGTTAGCTGCCGTTATGGACTATCCAGACCGTCCTGTCCGAGAAGGAACGCCCGCCCGAAACAGTCTTCGACGTCGTCCCGGGCATTATCGCCCTGGCACGCACAAAGCCCGATCAGGGATCGCGGCGGAAATGGGGGCTATGTAAAAAAAGATGCCGGAACGGGTTCATCCCGCTGTTGCAGATGACGATAGCGCGTTTGCAAGACGCAATAACTTGATACATCGCAATGACGCGCTGACGCTCAATTGCTACCCTGACACGAAAGCCTGTCCGTCCGTGCCTAATCCGTAAGGCGAAACGCGCAGGAAGTGTACCGAGGAGGCGTCATGAACACCCCCAAGATACCACCGCCCTCTGCCAAACCCCAGAAGCCGGGACCGTCGCAGATGCTCTGGCTGATGGTTTTCGGCTTGCTGGCAGTGTCATTCCTTCTGACGCAGTCCCCGGATGCACCGGGCGCATCGGAGACTGTATCCTATAGTGAAGTGAAAACCCTGATCCGGCATGGCGATGTGCGCGAGGTGACGCTGCAGGAAACAGCCATTCTTGCCCTGCTGCATGACCAAAGGGCCGATGGTGCTACGCGACTGCGGGCGGTCACGCCAGCGCAACCCGACCCGGCGCTTTTGCCGCTGCTGGAGGAAATGGGCGTCACCGTGACCGCCGAAGCCCCCCGCGCTCCTCCGACCCTGATCTGGTTCCTGCCGTGGATCCTTATCATCGCCTTCTATTTCTGGCTCAGTCGTCGGATGATGGGGGGGCTTGGTGGCGGATTGGGTGGCGGCACGGGCGGCATGGGCGATTTCCTGAGCGGGCGATCCTCGAAGCCCGCCAAGCTGACCAGCAAGGTCACTTTCGCAGATGTGGCAGGGCAGGACGAAGCCAAGCGCGAAGTGTCCGAACTGGTCGAATTCCTGCGCGATCCCGACCGTTTCCAGCGCGTGGGCGCAACTGTCCCGCATGGTGTGCTGATGATGGGCCCACCCGGCACCGGCAAAACGCTGCTGGCGCGCGCGCTGGCAGGCGAGGCGGATGTGCCGTTCTTCTCGACTTCGGGGTCGGAATTCGTTGAAATGTTCGTAGGGGTCGGCGCGGGGCGCGTGCGCAAGATGTTTGAAGCCGCCCGCAAGCACGCGCCTGCGATCATCTTCATCGACGAATTGGACAGTATCGGACGCACGCGTGGCACCGGTCTGGGCGGCGGCCATGATGAACGCGAACAGACGCTCAACCAGATACTGGCCGAACTCGACGGGTTCAGCGCGCGCGAAGCCGTCGTCGTGCTGGCCGCCACGAACCGGCCGGATGTGCTTGACCCTGCCTTGCTGCGTCCGGGCCGGTTTGACCGGCATGTCACGCTGTCACTGCCCGACAAGGACGCGCGGCGCGCGATCCTGAATGTGCATATCAAGGACCTGCCTTTGCACCGCGATGTCGATCTGGATCAGGTTGCAGCAGGCACACCCGGCTTTTCCGGGGCCGATCTGAAAAACCTGCTTAACGAGGCCGCAATTACCGCCGCACGCCGTCGTGCCGGTGACATCACTGCCGCTGATCTGGACGAGGCCCGCGACAAGGTGATGATGGGCACTGTGCGGACCCTGGCGATCCAGCCTGATGAACGCCATCGCCTAGCGGTGCACGAGGCCGGACACACGGCGGCGGCCTATTACAACCCCGGCGGGGATCCGATCTACAAGGTCACGATCATCCCGCGCGGGCGCAGCCTTGGCAGCACGCATATGCTGCCCGCGCATGACCGTCACACATTGTCCGAAGCCTATCTGCGCGCGCAACTCGTCACGCTGCTGGCCGGACGGGCGGCGGAAAAGCTGCTGCTGGGTTCGGTCAGTTCGGGTGCGGATGATGATATCCGCCGCGCCACAGCGCTGGCGCGTTCGATGGTGGCGCGCTGGGGGATGGACCCTGACATCGGCCCTGTCGATCTGCGCGACAGCGAAGATCATCCATTCCTCGGCCAAAAGATCGCACAACCGCGCAGTTATTCGGACGAAACCGCCACGCGGGTTGATCAGGCCGTGATGATGCTGCTACAGGATGCCGAAACCAATGCCGTGGGTTTGATCGAGAAGCATCGTGACCAGATCACTCAACTTGTGGCGCGGTTGGAAGCCGAAGAGACCCTTGATCTTCAGGCAATTCGTCAATGCCTTGACCCTGACAGAAAAATCACGCGGCTTCCCAGAAGCAGGACATAAGCCATGCCCCCTCGTCGCCCGAAAACGCCCAAAACCAAACTTGACCCCACCGCTGTGACGCAATTGCCAGCCGTGATCCCCGCAGCGTCATCGAAGACGCAACAATCGCATCAGAATTTCGACCGCGCCGCGCGCGGCGTCATGGCAAGACTGAGCGGCGGTGTTTCGAACCATGCCTTTTTTGAAGCCTGGAGCGATTGGGCGCAGCATATGGTGCGCTCACCGGGGCGCCAGTTGGAACTGCTCGAACATGCGCAGCAAAACGCCCTGAAACTGATGTCGGGCCTGCTGGATCCCGATGCAAAAGCCCCCTTCACGCCGAAACCCTATGACCACCGTTTCACCCATCCTGACTGGCAAAAACAGCCGTTCCGGATGTGGCAGCAGGGTTTTTTGGCCACGCAGGACTGGTGGGATCATGCGACCGAACCCATGCGCGGTTTGTGCCGCGAAGATGCAGAGCGCGCGCGTTTTCTGGCGCGCCAGACGCTCGATTTGGTCTCGCCATCGAATTTTCCCTGGCTCAATCCCGAAATCATCAAGGCCACGCGCGACACTGGCGGCCGCAACCTGACCGAAGGCATGGGCAAGTTTTCCCGCGACATGCTCAAGACCCTCAGCGGTGATCGTGATCCCGCACCCGAAGGCTTTGAAATCGGGAAGGATCTTGCCTGCACCGAAGGTCAGGTGGTGTTTCGCAATGACCTGTTCGAGTTGATCCAATATGCCCCGCAGACCAAGCAGACACGCACAGACCCCATCCTGATCGTGCCAGCCTGGATCATGAAATATTACATCCTCGATCTGTCTCAGCATAATTCGATGGTGCGGTATCTGGTGGATCAGGGCTTTACGGTCTTCATGATTTCCTGGTGCAACCCGACAGCGGATCAGGCGGAGCTTTCGCTGGAAGATTACCGCAAGCGCGGTGTTCTGGCCGCGCTGGATGCGGTTTGCGCCATTGTGCCCGATAGGCCCGTGCATGCAGTGGGCTATTGCCTGGGCGGCACCATGCTGGCGATCACGGCCGCCACGATGGCGCGTGATGGCGACACGCGGCTTGGGTCGATCACATTGATGGCCGCACAGGTGGATTTCGTGGAAGCGGGCGAATTGCTGATGTTTCTGGACGAAAGCCAGATTGCCTTTCTGGAAGACCTGATGTGGGAACAGGGCTATCTTGACCGCCCGCAAATGGCCCGCGCCTTCGCCGCAATCCGGTCGGAGGATCTGATCTATACCCGCAATGTGCAGCGCTATTTTCTTGGCCGCGAGGATCTGCCCAGCGATATTGGTGTGTGGAACGCCGATACCACGCGCATGCCAGCGCGCATGCATTCCGAATATCTGCGTGCGCTGTTTCTGGAAAACCGGCTAACGGCAGGGCGTTTCGCGGTCGAAGGGCGGGTGATCGCGCTGAAAGATATCGCTGCCCCGCTCTTTGTGGTCGGCACGGAAGCCGACCATATCGCGCCATGGCAATCGGTTTACAAGACGCAGCTTTTCACAGATTGCGACCTGACCTTCGTGCTGACCAAAGGCGGCCATAATGGTGGGATCCTCAGCGAGCCGGGGCACAAGGGCCGTCATTACCGTATATCGCACCGACCCACGGGCGCTTTATACACTGGCCCCGATACATGGCTGGGGCAACATGCCCCAGAACCGGGGTCATGGTGGCCCGAATGGGCGAGGTGGCTTGCATCGCAAACGGGCGAGCTAACAGATGCGCCACAGATGGGAGCGCCAGACAAGGGCTATCCCACGCTGATGGCCGCGCCCGGAAACTATGTGTTCCAGCCCTGAAGCAGGCACCGTCTGGTGTCAGGGCTTTGAAATATGCGACACGTCAATCCCACTGCCGCCTGCGAGATCCGCGAGACTGTCATGCCGTGTCTGCTGCATAAAGCGCGGGTTATCCCAAATTCCACACTACACGACACTTGCGTTATTTGTTGATTTTGGGGGTGGTGTCGACCGGCGAGATGGATTCTGAACACGGACTCTTTCCCTCCAAGGAATTCGTCCATGACCAGCTGTTCTCTCGCCGATCTGCAAAAGACGCTAACCCCACATGTGCATCTGGGCAAGACCCGCCTTGAGACGCTCTGCCTGCTTGTGCTGGGGATGATCAGTGCCCGCACAGTGAACCTGACC
>SKSL01000111.1 GCA_007123015.1 Natronohydrobacter sp.
GGTCAGGCGCATCTGGTCATGCGCGCGGTCGTGGGCCGCATCGCGCGCGCGCGGGCCAGCGCCGTGTTGAAACGAAACATGATGCGATTGGCCCTCCCTTCTGTCGCCGTTCTGGTATCCTGTCGTAACTCAATGCGAATTGAAACAGGTTTTCGCGCGTCCACGCCAAAGGCCAAGAGCGTGAAAGCTGGCATGGCCCGCGCAAAGAAAATCCCGGCGCCGAGGACGCCGGGAGGTTCAAGGCCGGACCGAGGTGATCAGTTCGGCAGTTCTGCCGTGATCCCTTCGACGTAGAAATTCATCGTCGCGACATCGACATCAGGCGCCACTTCGCCCTCGGCCAGCCAGGGCGTGCCATCCTGCCGGTTGATCGGCCCAGTGAACGGGTGATAGTCGCCCGCGACAATGGCTGCGATCAGCCCATCGGCTTCTTCCTGCAACTCCGCAGGGATGCGATCATTCCAGGGGGCCATCTCGATAATCCCGTCTGCAAAGCCCAGCCAGGAATTCTGCGCTTCCCAGGTGCCGTCCATCACAGCCTGCACGCGGCTGATGTAGTAAGGTGCCCAGCGGTCCACGATCGCGCTTAGATGCGCAGTCGGGCCGAATTGGGTCATGTCGCTGGCCTGTCCAAAGGCCATCACGCCCGCATCTTCGGCGACACGCACGGCAGCCGTCGAATCCGTGTGCTGCATGATCACATCCGCGCCCTGCTCGATCAGGGTTTCTGCCGAATCCGCTTCGAGCGCCGGGTCGAACCAGCTATAGGTCCAGATGATGCGGAACTGGACATCCGGGTTCACGGCTTTCGCATGCAGATAGGCCGAATTGATCCCCGCGATGACAGCCGGAATCGGGTAAGAGGCGATATAGCCGATCGTGTTCGTCTCGGTCATCTTGCCCGCGATATGGCCCAGAACAGCGCGGCCCTCATAGAAGCGCGCATCATAGAGTGAGATATTCGGGTGATCCTGAATATAGCCCGTCGCGTGCTGGAAGGCGACATCGGGGAAACGACCGGCCACCGCGTTCACATCCGGACCATAGCCGAAAGACGCGGCGAAGATCACATCGGTCCCGGAGAGCGCCATCTGGGTCATGACGCGCTCGGCATCAGCGCCGTAATCGACATTCTCGACAATCGTGGTTTCAACAGCATCACCGAAATGCTCGACCATTTCAGCGCGCGCGCGGTCATGGCCAGCCGTCCAGCCGAAATCGCCGACCGGGCCGATATAAATGAACCCGACCTTGGTCGGGTCATCGGCACTGGCGGGCAGGGCCATTGTGATGCTGAGCGCAGCAGCTGAGAGCAGTTTTTTCATTGGGGGTTTCTCCCTGTTGGCAGCAAAGCCTCAGTTCGAGGCATGGAAAGGACGGTTCAGCGAGCCGGGCGCGTTCGAGCTGGCGCGCGCCTTGCCCGACGAGATGAACACAAGCACCGCAATCGTTATCAGGTATGGGGACATGGACAAGTACTCGACCGGGATCCTGACACCTGCGGCCTGCAGATTCAACTGCAAGACGACCACGCCGCCGAAAAGGTATGCACCCGCCATGGCCCGCCATGGTCGCCAGCTGGCAAAGACTACGAGCGCCAGCGCGATCCAGCCTGCGCCCACCGTCATGCCTTCGGTCCATTGCGGCACACGGATCAGCGACAGATAGGCCCCGCCCAGACCTGCGCAGGCCCCGCCGAACATGATCGCGAAAGTACGCACGCGCTTGACATGATAGCCCAGCGCATGGGCCGCGTCGTGGTTTTCGCCGACCGCGCGCAGGATCATGCCTGCGCGCGAGTATTTCAGGAACCACCAGACCGCCGCGACCAGAGCAATCGTCAGATAGATCACGATATCATGGCTGAAGAATGCGCGCCCAAGAAAGGGGATGTCCGACAATGGGCCCAGATCCAGCCGTGGGGTGCGCGGCGGTGTGACCCCCACATATTGCTGGCCCAGAAGCGCTGTCAGACCAAGCCCGAACAGTGTCAGCGCCAGCCCCGAGGCCACCTGATTGGTCATCAGCGCCTGTGTCAGCAGCGCAAATAAAAGCGACAGCGCCATGCCGCCAAGTGCGGCACCGATGAACCCCAGAACCGGGCTGCCAGTGTTCACGGCAACAATGAAGCCAAGGCAGGCACCCATGATCATCATGCCCTCGACACCCAGATTGAGGACCCCGGCCTTCTCGACGACCAACTCGCCAATGGCGGCCAGCAGGATCGGGGTGGCGGCGACCATCAGAGCGGCGATCAGCACTGCGGGATTGATGGAACCAAGGATCATGCGCGCGCCCCTTTTGTCAGCCGGATGCGGTAATTGGTCTGGAAATCGAGCGCCAGAAGGAAGAACAACAGCATCCCCTGAAACACCTGAATGGCCGCCCCCGGAATTTGCAGCATCATCTGGCTAAGCTCACCACCGATATAGGTCAGCCCCAGCAGCAACCCCGCCAGCACGATCCCGAACGGGTTGAGCCGCCCAAGAAACGCCACGATAATCGCTGTGAACCCGTAGCCGGAGGCGAATTCGATCCGCACTTGCCCGCCCGGGCCAGAGACCTCGAACATGCCCGCAAGCCCGGCCAGCGCGCCGGAAATGCCCAGACAGATGACCACCAGCCGCGCAGGTGACACCCCCCCGAAGCGCGCAGCACGCGGCGCTTGCCCGGCAAGTTGCACATGATAGCCGAGCATATGCCGTGTCATCATCACATAGGCGAAGATCACGGCGATCATTGCCGCGACAACGCCCCAATGTATGCCGGTGCCCGCGAAGATTTCGGCGTTATAGGCGGCCTCGTACCGGCGCAGGTCGCGCGAGCCGGGAAAGCCCGGCTGGTCGGGGTTGCGCATCAGCCCCAGCGCCATCGCCGCCAGAATGCGCTCGGCGACATAGACCAACAGCAGCGAGACAAGGATTTCATTGGTGTTGAAGCGCGTTTTCAGGATCGCCGGGATCATCGCCCAGAGGAAGCCCCCGAACGCGCCCGCGATCACCATCAGCGGGAAGATATGCCACCCCGGTGCCGGGAAAAACGCAAGCGCCACGCCTGCGCCGAAAAGCGCGCCGATGATATACTGCCCCTCTGCCCCGATATTCCAGATATTGGCCTTGAACCCGATGGCCAGACCCACAGCGATCAGGATCAGGGGTGCGGATTTGATCAGCAGTTGCGGGCGGGAATAACTGGCGAATGTCTCGGAAAAGATGGGGTCGAAAAAGATCAGGCGGATCGCGGCCACTGGGTCCTTGCCCAGCGCCGCGAACATCATGCCGCCTGCAATCATGGTCAGCAGCACGGCCAGAAACGGATTGGCAATGCGCCAGAATTTCGACGGCTCCTTGCGTTTCTCCAGCCGGATCATTCGGCGGCCTCATGTGCTGGCTGCATATCTCCGGCCCCGCCCATCATCAGCCCGATCGCCTCGACCGTCAGACCCTTGGCGGGACGGACCGCTGTCAGGCGTCCCTCGTTCAGCGCAGCGAAACTGTCGGCGATCTCGATCAGTTCATCCAGATCCTGACTGATCACCAAGACCCCTGCGCCGGCATTCGCCAGATCCAGAAGCGCCTGCCGGATGAAACTTGCCGCCGAGGCATCAACCCCCCAGGTCGGCTGATTCACAACGATCACATCCGGCGCGAGTTCGATTTCGCGACCAATGACGAATTTCTGCAAATTGCCCCCCGACAGCGCGCGGGCCAGCACATGTGACCCCGGTGTGCGCACATCAAATTTCCTGATCACGGATTGCGCGAAAGCTTCGGTCTTTTTCCAGTCAATGAAACCATTCTGCACCAGCGTCTTGCGCTTGGCCCCGGACAATAGCGCATTGGCCGTCAGGCTCATATCCGGGGCAGCTGCGTGGCCCAGCCGTTCTTCGGGTGCTGTCACCAGCCCCCGCACACGCCGCGCATTGGGCCCAAGCTGGCCAATTGGCTGGCCTTTCAGCGTGACTTGCGCCGCAGGGGACGGAATTTCACCCGAGAGCATCAGCAGCAATTCATCCTGTCCATTGCCCGCCACACCCGCGATCCCCAGCACTTCGCCCGCGTGCAGCTGGAACGAAATCTCCTTGAGCGACGTGCCGAAGGGGTTGTTCGATTTCAGGGACAGGTTTTCAACCGACAGCAGCACCTCGCCCTTTGGCTTGGCAGGCCGTTCGGGCGGGGTCAGCACTTGCCCGACCATCAGCTCGGCCAGGTCGCGCGCGGATTTCTCGCTCGGATCACATGTCGCCACCTTGCGTCCCCCACGCAGGATCGTGGCTTCATCACACAGCGCCCGGATCTCTTCCAGCTTATGCGAGATATACAGGATCGCCGTTCCCTCGGCGGAAAGCTGGCGCAGTGTGCGAAACAGGATCTCGACCTCTTGCGGGGTCAGCACGCTGGTCGGCTCGTCCATGATCAACAGTTTCGGGTCCTGCAGCAGACAGCGCACGATTTCCACGCGCTGCCGTTCCCCGGCCGATAACTCGCCCACCAGCCGACCCGGATCGAGCGGCAGACCATATTCTTCCGACACATCGCGGATGCGCTTGGCCAGATCACGCAAGGGCGGCGGGTTCTCCATGCCCAGCGCGACATTCTCGGCCACATCCAGCGCGTCGAACAGGCTGAAATGCTGGAACACCATGGCAACGCCATTCTGCCGCGCTTCCGAGGGCTGCGCCGGCGCGTAAGGCTGGTCACGCAGGATCATCTGCCCCTTGTCGGGGGCGACCAGCCCGAAGATCATCTTCACCAGCGTGGATTTGCCTGCGCCATTCTCGCCCAGAAGCGCATGGATCTGCCCGGTGCCGATCTGAAAGGAAATATCATCATTGGCCAGAACACCGGGATAGGCTTTGGTCAGCCCCTCAAGGCGCAGCAATGGCTGGCGCATCGTCATCGTCCCTCTCGTCGCGCCGCGGCGCCAGATATGTTCTGCACCAAAGCCCTGTGCGCTGATTTTCACAAGCAAAAATTAATTTCAGACGGATGGTACTGATTAAATGCCTCATTGCTAGTCATGCCCCCTTTGCAGTCTCTGCCTGTGACCCTATGCTCCCCCCATGACCAAGACCCCACGCTTCATCCATCTGCGCACACATACGGAATATTCCCTGCTCGAAGGCGCTATTCCCTTGAAAAAGCTGGTGAAAACCTGCTCTGACAAGGGCTGGCCCGCGATTGCGGTCACCGACACGGACAATATGTTCGCCGCCCTCGAATTCTCGGTGCTGGCCGCGGGCGCGGGGGTACAGCCGATCCTTGGATGCCAGATCTCGCTCGCCTATGACCCGCCTGCACCGGGCGAGAAACTGCGCATGCCCGCGCCGGTGGTGCTGCTGGCGCAGTCGGAAGCGGGTTACATGAACCTGATGGCGCTCAATTCCTGCCTGTATCTGCCCAAGGACCGCCCGGTCCCGCAGGTCACGGTCGAAGAGTTGGCGCAGCATTCCGACGGTCTGATCTGCCTGAGTGGCGGGGCCGAAGGTGCGGTCGGCAAGTTGATCCAGACCAACCAGATGCCCAAGGCCCGCGCGCTGATGGAACGGCTGGCAGCGATCTATCCGGGGCGGCTTTACGTTGAATTGCAGCGCCATGCAGGTGACGATGGGCAGATGATGGAGGCCGAGCGCGCCTCTGAGCGCGCTTTCGTCGAGATGGCTTACACGCTGGACCTGCCGCTGGTGGCCACGAATGACGCCTATTTCCCGAAGTCGGATATGTACGAGGCGCATGACGCGCTTTTGTGCATCAAGGAAGGCGCTTATGTCGATCAGGCCGCGCCGCGCCGCCGTCTGACCCCGCAGCATTACCTGAAATCGCCCGAGGAAATGGCAGCACTCTTCGCCGATCTGCCCGAAGCGCTGGAAAACACTGTCGAGATCGCCCGGCGCTGCGCCTACAAGGCCGAGAAGCGCCCGCCGATCCTGCCGCGTTTTGCCGAAGATGAGGTCGAGGAATTGCGCCGTCAGGCCCGCGAAGGGCTGGCCGCGCGGCTGGCCGTGATCCCGCACGCGGCCCCGGTTGAAGAGTATGAAAAGCGGCTGGAATTCGAGCTGGGAATTATCGA
>SKSL01000141.1 GCA_007123015.1 Natronohydrobacter sp.
CCATTGCAGAGGGGGCCAATGTGCAAGGTTTCTTCTATTGGTCGCTGCTGGACAATTACGAATGGGCCTTCGGCTATGCCAAGAGGTTCGGCCTTGTTCATGTCGATTTCGACACGATGAATCGAACCCCGAAGGCATCCTATCACGCGCTGAAGGCGGCTTTGTCACAATAGGCGGAACGTGCGATTTAATCCGGTGCCGGGACGTGGTATGCAGCTTGGCTGCGCCAATCAACCGGCATGCACCCTGGTTGTCACGATGGAGCTTTATCTACGGGACAACCGCCGATATCCGCAGTTTCTGGCCTGCGTGGCAACATCGCGGCTGGTGCTGTTCGCGTGCTTGACCGATACCGCATGCAAAACAGAGCCAAGAGATGCAGCATGAAGAGGCTCGCATGACTTTGTGGCAGTCTGTCAGCCGGCGCAGGTGGACCAGCAAGCCGTGTTGCGCAAAAGTGGGAACCAGTTTTGCGCATGAAAACATACGGAAACAATAAACCATAGCCTGTTGCATGACTGTGAATGAACGCGGTACCCCCTAGACAAGATCAGTTTCAGATCGGGGCGGGGCGACGTGATTCGCGGCCTGTGACAAGTCGTGAGTGACAGGCTTTCCCGAAAGCGTGGAAAATCCAGTGATAAGCGGGAAACAGACAAAAACCGCTTCCGCGGTCTTGGTCTATCATCTGGTTTTCTTGGATTTGATGGTGAGCCGTGCAGGATTCGAACCTGCGACCCACTGATTAAAAGTCAGTTGCTCTACCAACTGAGCTAACGGCCCATCTCTTCCTGAAAACCGCTGTTCAACGGCTCCACGTTTATTATTTTAGACCAGAAAGCGCTTTCGCGTCAACTGGTTATTATCCGTAGGCTCAGCGCTTGGAAGCCAACTCCGCCGTCAACTGAGTGACAGACCTACGCATATCACGCGCTACCTAGAAAAGCGCTGCCATCAGGTCAAGGGCTAATCTGTCGCACAGCCTCACTAATCGCGATTGACCTGACAAAAGCGCTCTGGTCAGTTGCCCGATGCACGCTTATATCGCCGCCATGGTCAAACTGGAAACCCCTCTCGCATTTTCCAAAATGCACGGTGCCGGCAATGATTTTGTCGTGATCGACTCGCGCGGGGCTTCGGGCGCGGTGGTCACACCAGCGCTGGCCCGTGCGATTGGGGCGCGCCATCATGGTGTCGGGTTTGATCAATTGGCGGAATTACGGGATTCAGAGACAGCGGACCTGGAGCTTGATTTCTGGAATAGCGATGGATCACGCGCCGGGGCTTGCGGCAACGCCACGCGCTGTGTGGCCGCACAGGTCATGGCGCAGACCGGGCGCGATCGGCTGACCCTTCGGACGGCGCGCGGCTTGTTGCACGCCATGCGGCACGGCGCGCAGGTCTGGGTAAATATGGGGCCACCGTTTCTCGATTGGCAGGATGTGCCACTGGCGCGCGCCGTCGATCTGCTGCATTTGCCGCTGCCCGGCGATCCGGTCGCCATTGGTATGGGCAATCCGCATTGCATCCATTTCGTGCCCGATGCCGAACAGGCCGCAGTTGCAACGCGCGGTGCCGAGGTCGAACAGGATCCGCTCTTCCCCGAGGGCACGAATGTTGAATTCGCGTCCCTGATCGCGCCTGATCATCTGCGGCTGCGCGTCTGGGAGCGCGGCACCGGTATCACGCTGGCCTGCGGGTCAGGGGCCTGCGCCACAACTGTTGCTGCGCATCAGCGCGGGCTGACAGGGCGGCGCGTGGTGATCGAGGCTGACGGTGGCACGCTGGAAGTGGACTGGCGCACAGATGGGGTCTGGCTGACCGGGCCTGTCGCGCATGTTTTTGACGGTGTGTTCACGCCGGAATTTCTGGCAGGGGCAGAATGAGCGCGCCCCGCTTTACCACTCTGGGTTGTCGGCTGAACGCCTATGAGACCGAGGCCATGCGCGAAATGGCCGAAACAGCAGGGCTGCGCGATGCGCTTGTTATTAATACCTGCGCTGTGACGGCCGAGGCCGTGCGCAAGGCCCGGCAGGAAATACGGCGGTTGCGGCGCGATAATCCGGATGCGTCGATCATTGTGACGGGCTGCGCGGCGCAGACCGAACCCGGCACATTTGCGGCCATGCCCGAAGTCACGCGGGTGATCGGCAATTCAGAGAAGATGCGTCCCGAGACATGGGGACAGATGGTGCCTGATCTGATCGGGGCTACCGAGCGGGTGCAAGTCGATGACATCATGTCCGTGCGTGAAACGGCCAGTCATCTGATCGACGGGTTCGGCACAAGGGCGCGCGCCTATGTGCAGGTGCAGAACGGCTGCGATCATCGCTGTACCTTCTGCATCATTCCTTATGGGCGTGGCAATTCACGCTCTGTCCCTGCGGGCGTGGTGGTTGATCAGATCAACCGGTTGGTCGCGCAAGGCTACCATGAAGTGGTGCTGACCGGGGTTGATCTGACCTCCTGGGGTGCGGATTTGCCTGGGCTGCCGCGTCTGGGCGATCTGGTGCGGCGGATCCTGCGGCTGACAGATGTGGCGCGGCTGCGGATTTCCTCGATCGATTCGATCGAGGCCGATGACGCCCTGATGCAGGCAATCGCCGATGAGCCGCGGCTGATGCCGCATCTGCATTTGTCCCTGCAAGCGGGTGACGACATGATCCTGAAGCGGATGAAGCGCCGCCATCTGCGCGCCGATGCGATCCGGTTTTGTCGTGAGGCGCGGAACGTGCGGCCCGATATGGTTTTCGGCGCCGATATCATCGCCGGATTTCCGACCGAAACCGAGGCAATGTTCGAGAACTCGTTGCGACTGGTCGAGGAATGCGGCCTGACCTTTCTGCATGTGTTTCCGTTCAGCCCCCGCAAGGGCACCCCTGCGGCCCGGATGCCGCAACTGCCGGGCGATATTGTGAAAGCGCGCGCGGCGCAGTTGCGCGCGACAGGGAAACGCGCGCTGGAACGTCATCTGGAAGCGCAGATTGATGTGCAGCATCAGGTGCTGATGGAGGCCCCCGATATGGGACGGACTGGGCAATTCACCGAAGTCCGGTTTCAGACGCCGCAGCCTGTCGGGGCGATCGTGACAGCGCAGATCAAAGGTCATGCAAAGGGTCAATTGCTGGCCTGACCTGTAGGGTGCGTGCTGAGCACGCACCCTACGCGCGTGACGCTTGCGTGGCGCGTCAATCTGCCGAGCGCGCGCGCTTGGCCAGAACCCGTTCGAGGTCGCCATATCCCGTGAACCGCCGCTCGTAATCCAACCCCAACCGCGCAGCGCAGTCCTGTGCCTTGGCGTCAAGCGCAGGGTCTTCAGTCTGGGCCTGATAGATGAGCCGCGTGTAATTTCCGAACATCAACGGGATCAGCTCTGGATGGCGATCAAAGCCCATCGGCTTCCAGACGAAGGCCTCGAATTGCCGCACCAGAAAATCGGTCAGGTAGAAGGCAGTCATTTCCTCCTCGGCGCTGGCCGCAAACGCCTCGACCCCGTCAAAAAAGGCATAGCAATGCGGCCCTGGCACCATCTCGACCCCCAATTCCGCACAGCGCGACTGCAACAACCCGCCTGTGCCGCAATCCGCATAAACCACGAAAATCTCGGCGTAGCGGTCGCGATGCGCGCGCACGGCCTGTTCCACTGCATCTGGGATCCGCGCGGGCCACAGATGCAGATTGGCCGGCAGGCACATCAGATCCATATGTGTCCACCCATTCGCCGCCTTGAGCGCAAGGATTTCGCGCGCCAGCGCCCCGCAGGCCAGAAGCAGGATCGATCCGCGCCCGTCCGGCGCAAGCCCGGTCCGGGTCAGTGCGGCATCATCGGCCTTCATCGGCTTTCTCCTGCGCTTTGGCCGCATTCCAGAGCGCGTCCATCTCTTCCAGCGTGCTGTCCTCGGGCCTGCGCCCCTGCTCTGCCAGGGCGGCCTCGATGGCGCGGAAGCGGCGGGTGAATTTGGCATTGGCTGCGCGCAGGGCTGCTTCCGGGTCAATCTCCAGATGCCGCGCCAGATTGGCCATCACGAAAAGCAGATCGCCGAATTCCTCGGCCTGTTCTGCGGGGCCCATCGCATCGCGCGCCTCATTGAGTTCGCGCGACTCTTCAATGATCTTGTCGAGCACCTGCGTCGTCTCTGGCCAGTCAAAGCCCACACGCGCCGCACGTTTCTGCAGTTTCACAGCGCGCATCAGTGCAGGCAGGCCCAGCGCCACATCATCGAGCACCCCGCCCCGGTCGCGCGCGGCCCGTTCCTGCGCTTTCACCCGCTCCCAATCTGCGACCTGATCCTGGGCCGTCTTGTCGCGGCTCTCGGACCCGAAGACATGCGGATGCCGGGCCACCATCTTGTCGCTGATCGCGCGGGTCAGGCTCTCGAAACTGAAATGCCCGGCTTCTTCGGCCATCTGCGCATGATAGACCACCTGCAACAGCAGATCGCCCAATTCGCCTTCCAGCGCGGGCCAGTCGCCTGCGGCGATGGCATCTTCGACCTCATAGGCTTCCTCGATCGTGTAGGGCGCAATCGAGGCGAAATTCTGTTCGATATCCCAGGGACAGCCAGTTTCGGGATCGCGCAGCGCGGCCATGATGGCGCGCAGCCGCGCGACCGAGCCATCCGGCGCGAAGATCAAGGGGTCATGCAGCATGGGCGCGCTCCGCAGGTCGTGGCCCTTGTGTTACAGCCCTCGGGCGCGCTGTCCAGCCCAAAGCCCACGCCCCAAGGCCGCCATGACCAGCGCAAGGGCGATCAGCACCGTCACGGGCACAAGCAGGGATTTGTCCAGATTGGCCACCAGCACGCCGACCAGGGCCCAGAGCAGCGCTGCGCCGTATTCCAGCATCTGGGGGCGCAACCAGAGCACGACAAGCGCCACGGCCACAGCCAGACTGAGGGCCACAACTGCCGCGATTTCCGCAGAAAACAGCCCATAGCCACCCAGTGCGATCCCCAGGGACACATGCGCCGCCGCTGTCAGCCAGCCGGCATAGAGCGCGACAGGGGCTTGCAACAGCCAGCGATCCTGTTCTGGCAGCCGCAAAAGCGCCCAGAGCGCAGTTGCCAGCATCCAGAAGATCAGCCCTGTGGCTTCGAGCGGAGCAGTGCCCGCCACCCAGAGCCATGCGGCCCCAGGCCCAAGGCTCAGGATAAGCGGCAGTTGTACCGGGCGCCATGCCGGATCGTCACGACGACGGGTGATCCCGACCACAGACATGACGGCCAGCCACAGATAGATCACCCCCCAGATGCCAAAGGCATAGCCCGCAGGCTGCACAGGCGGGTTGTCCTGCGGCACAGGGAACCTGTCCGGATCAAAACCGACAAACGGGTCGGTCAGATAGGGCGAAAGCAGAAAGGCTAAAGTTGCCGCGAAGGTCAGGTAGGGCAGATACCGGGTCATGTCGGTCCCATCTGTGGAAGGGTCGTCTTGATACTGACATGGGCTGCAAAACGCCGTCCCCAAGGGGACGGCGCAATATTGTGACCGGCATGCAACAGGATCAGCGGGTCTCGATTTCCAGATAATCGCGGCGCGGTGCGCCCGTGTAGCGCTGGCGCGGGCGGCCGATCTTCTGTTCCGGATCGCCGATCATCTCTTTCCACTGCGAAATCCAGCCGACAGTACGTGACAGGGCGAAGATCGGCGTGAACATCGCGGTGGGGAAGCCCATCGCTTCCAGAATAATGCCCGAGTAGAAATCGACATTCGGGTAGAGCTTTTTCTCGACGAAATACTCGTCTTCCAGCGCGATGCGCTCCAGTTCCTTGGCGATCTTGAGCGTCTCGTTATCTTCGACGCCCAAAAGCCCCAGCACTTCATCTGCGGATTGCTTCATCACCTTGGCGCGCGGGTCGAAATTCTTGTAGACCCGATGCCCGAAGCCCATCAGCTTGAAAGGGTCGTTCTTGTCCTTGGCGCGTGCGATATATTCGGGGATGCGATCCACCGAACCGATTTCGCGCAGCATTTCCAGACAGGCCTGATTCGCGCCGCCATGCGCCGGACCCCAGAGGCACGCGATCCCGGCGGCGATACAGGCGAACGGGTTCGC
>SKSL01000074.1 GCA_007123015.1 Natronohydrobacter sp.
ATGGCGTGCGCCCGGTCTTCCTGAGCGATGCGGCATTGCGCGAAGCGGAAGAAATGTGTTCGCCGGAATTCGTGCCGGGACCGTGGGAGCAGTGGCGCGAGCGGATCAATGGCTGGTCCGGCGGTCTGGACACCTATACCGAGATCCACAGCATCGCGCGCGAGATCCCGCGCGACATGCTGGCCGAAAACGTCGAACCGCGCCGCTGGTGGCGGACCTGATCTGACCCTTGACCCACGCTCAGGCGATGTCCGGGCGTGGGTCTTCGGCCGCAATGCGGACGGGATCAAAAGCAGAGTTTAACGACCTGCAGCGCCCGCAAAATTTCTTGACAGATTGTCGCGGCAGTGCATTAATGAGACTGTTGTTCTCAATTATGGACACACAAGGTCAGACAGGGAGAAGAAAGATGAAACGCGACCTTTCAGGGATTTCGCGCCGCGATTTCTTGCGAATTACGCAGCGCTTCGGGATGACATCGACAATGATCGCCTTGGGCGGTCTGGCCGGGACTGTGTCGCTGCCGCGTTTGGCGCATGCAGTTGAATCGGTCTATGACAAGCGCTTTGGCAAAGAAGCGCGCCACACGCTGCGCTTCGGCGGGCAGGGCTTCAATGCGCGCAACCTGATGATCGAGCGCACGGGCATTCCGGAATTCATTCGCGATATCGAAGAGCGTACGGATGGCGAGCTGCGCATCGAATTCATCGGGGACAACCAGATTTGCGGTTCGCTGGATTGTGTGACCCGCACGCAGGAAGGCATTGTCGATATGTTCTCCTCGTCGACGCAGAACGCGGCTGGCGGGGCGCCTTTCCTGAACGTGCTGGACTATGCCTTCATGTTCCCTAACCGCGCATCAGTCTATCACTTACTGTATCACCCCGAAAGCGTGAAGCTGCTGCGCGATCCGTATGAACGGATGCATGGTCTGAAATTCCTGTTCTCGCATGTCGAACTGCGCGGGATCATGCTGGGCAACAACTTCCGCGACCGCGACCCGATCACCAGCATCACCGAACTGGCTGGCACCCGCAACCGTGTGACCGGCACGCAGCTGGGCCGGATCGCCATGGAGCTGATGCAGCTGAACCCGACGCCGATTGCCTGGGAAGAAACGCTCGACGGGCTGCGTCAGGGTCTGATTGATGGGGCGGAAACATGGGCTTCGGCTGTGGCTTATGCCAATATGTCGCCTGTAGTCACGCAGGCCATCGACCTGCGCTTCTTCTGCGGCACCGAGCATACGGCCATCCGTGCAGAAAGCTTCGATGCGCTCGAAGGGCATTTGCAGGATGCGATGATGGAATCGTCCTTCCTGGCGCAGATCGCCGCGCAATATGCCAATGAAGCGGCGCTGATCAACACAGTGGGCTTCTCGGATCCGCAGAAGCCGGGCACGATCTTTGCTGAAAACGGTGTGCAGGCCGTCATGCTTGACGATGCTGCCCGCCGCGAGGCCGAGGAAATGTGCTCGCCCGAGTTTGTGCCCGGTCCGTGGGAGCAGTGGCGCGAGCGGATCAATAACTGGGCCGGTGGTCTGGACACCTATACCGAGATGCATGCCATTGCCCGCGAAGTGCCTGCGGACATGCTGGCGGAAAATGTCGAGCCCCGTCGCTGGTGGCGCGGCTGATATAAACGCATCTTCACTGTCCGGCCGTGCAGGCCGGACAGGTCTGCATCTTTTCAAAGCTTTGAGCGGTCCGAGCCCCCCGAGGTGTTCGGTCAGTGAGCGTTGCAACACAGGATATCAGTCGCATGCAGGACCTTTACGCGGGTGCCGTCAGAATCATCGAAGCCCTCATGGCCGGTCAATCCTGGGCCTTGTCTCAGGCCGTGCGCGATCCGGGCCTGTTCCTGTTGGTGGGTGTGGCCCTGATCCCTCTGGCGCTTATCCTGATGCTTGCGTTCCGAAAGCTGCCCTTCGTTGACAGATATTTCGAACCCAGCCTGCTGGTGGTGATCTATCTGACCATCGGTGGGGTGATCTTTGTCGAAGTGATCCGCCGCTTTATCTTCAATGTGCAGGCCGCATGGTCCACCAGCCTGCCGGCCTATCTGTTCCTGCTGATGACCTGGATCGGCTGCGCCTATAATGTGAAACTGCGCACGCATCTGTCCTTTGGCGAGTTTCGCGCAGCCATGCGGCCGTCGATACGTATCTGGCTGTCCGGGCTTGATGCGCTGTTGTGGTATATCATGGCGCTGGTCGTCATTGTTGCGACGCTGCGCCTGACAGTCTCGTCTGCGGCCAATTTCCAGCTGCTGCTGGGAACCAACGATGTCATGCGCTGGTGGTTCTATATCTGTGTGCCTCTGGCCTGGCTTGTGCTCTATGCGCGCGTGCTGGAGAACCTCCTGACCGACATCCGTAAATATCGCAGTGGTCAGGAATTCGGAATGACCAATGAACTTGCGCGCGAATAAGGAATCCCTGTCATGACTGATGGCACGCTGACACTTATCTTTTCCCTGATCGCGACCGGGTTGTTCATGCTGGGGGTGCCGATCTTTCTGGTGATCGGCCTCTGGGTGGTCGCGATGAGTTTCGTGGTCGATCTGGCGCTCTCGAATGTGGGCTTTGCCTTTTCTTCGGTCTTCACGACGTCTTTCGCGCTGCTGGCCATGCCGCTCTTCATTCTGACGGGCGACCTGATCAACCGCTCCGGGATTGCGCATCGTTTGTCGGCCTTTGCCTATGCCTGCCTTGGCTGGTTGCGCGGGGGGCTTGGCATGGCCAGCATCGGGGCCTGCGGGCTGTTCGCGGCGATTTCGGGCTCGAATTCTGCTACCACAGCGACCATCGGGGCGATGATGCATCCACGCATGGTCAAGAACGGCTTTGACGAGCGGTTTGCTGCGGCCACAGCGGCAGCGGGCGGCACGGTCGGGATCATCATTCCGCCCTCGATCATCTTCATTGTCTATGGCTTCCTGATGAACCTGTCGATTTCCGAACTGTTTCTGGCCGGGATCCTGCCGGGTCTGCTGATGGTTCTGGGGATGCAATTCACCTGCTGGCTGATCTGCCGCAAGAATGGCTGGGGTCATCTGATCCGCTGGGAAATCGATCGTATGGTGCGCACGGCCTTCGGGGCCTGGCTGGGCTTTTTTGCAATCGGGCTGGTGCTTTGGGGGATCTACACAGGCAAATTCTCACCCACCGAGGCCGCGGGCGTGACAGTGGGCTTTTGCATCATCGTCGCGCTGATTTCGCGCCCGCTTTACCTGCTGATCAATCGCGGACAGTCCGAGAATGAGGATCTGAGCCGCACCCCCGGCTGGATCGAGATGATCCTGGTCGAAGGCTTCCGCCTGCGCGATCTGCCGGGCGTGGTGCTGAATTCGGCGCGGATTGCCGGGATGCTGGCCCCGCTGATCGGGATCTCTGTGGTGATGCAGCAGATCCTGTCCCTGCTGGGCGCAAAAGACGCCATCGAGGGCTTCCTGACCGGGATTGGCGGCTATTATGCAGTGCTGTTCATGTGCATGCTCTTCGTGTTCATCGCGGGCATGGTGCTGGAAAGCCTGCCCAACACGATCATCATGGCTCCGATTCTCGCGCCGATTGCCGCCAGTGTCGGTGTCGATCCCGTGCATTTCGCTGTGATCTTCCTGATCGGGGGCTCGATCGGCTTCATCACGCCGCCTTACGGGTTGAACCTGTATGTGGCCAGTGGTGTGACAGGTGTGCCCTATATGCGGCTTCTGGGCTATATCGTGCCCTATATTATCGCGCTGGTCGGGGTCTGGTTCGTGGTGGCTTTCGTTCCGTGGCTGTCACTGGTATTAACCTGACGCGATAGAGGTCATGGAACACAGGTCAGCGATGACGCGACAGATCACAGGTGAGGGGGATATGGACCGCAGCGAGCGTATCCCCACCACTCTGCGCTTGCTGACCTTGCTGGAAGAAGTGGTGCGCCGGGGTGGTCCGGTCACCCCCACGGAATTGGCTGGCGCGACTGATCTGCCCAAGGCCACGCTGCACCGGCTGTTCCAGACGCTCGAGGCCGAGGGCTATCTGCAGCGCGAACCTGACGGGCGGGCCTATTCCGTGGGCCCGCGCGCGCGTGCTCTGGCCGTGTCCACCATGTCCACCATGCGCATGCGGACCCCCCGTCTGGCGATCATGCGCGCGCTGGCCAAGGATATCGGCGAGACCTGCAATTTTGCTATCCCTGACCGAGAGGCGATGGTCTATCTTGACCGGGTTGAAACCGAATGGCCGCTGCGGGTGCAATTCTCGGTCGGCGCTGAAGTGCCCTTCTACTGCACGGCCGGGGGGAAGCTGTACCTGTCGACCCTCAGTGACCTGCGGCTTGAAAGCTATCTGCGCAATGCCGATCTGGCGCAGATGAGCCCGAACACGATCACAGATCCGGATGCCTTGCGCGCCGAGATCGAAAAGGTCCGGAAGCAGGGCTTTGCTGTCGATAACGAGGAGTTTCTGGAAGGGGTGATCGCCTTTGCCATGCCCTTGCGCGATCAATATGGCCGCATGCCTGCAACGATTGCCTTTCAGGGGCCGACGCAGCGTATGTCGCTGGAAGAAGGTTTTACGTATCTGCCACGCCTGAAACGCGCCGCTGAAGAGCTATCCGCCCTGCTCTGAGCGCATGGTGGCGAAATGCGTCGCATAGGTCTGACGCAGCGCGGCTTTCTGCACTTTCCCCATTGTGTTGCGCGGTAACTCGGGCAGTGTGATATAAGCGCGTGGGTGTTTGTAGCGGGCCAGCCGATCTGCCAGCGCGACCTCGATCCCCGCGATGTCTGGCCCATCGCCTTGCGCGGCCAGTACTGCCACCACAGCTTCGCCCAGATCCGGATGCGGCAGGCCGATCACGGCGCTTTCCAAAACACCGGGCATTTCATCAAGCACTTGCTCGACCTCTTTCGGGTAGACGTTATACCCGCCCGAGATGATCAGATCCTTCGCCCGACCGACAATGCTGACATAGCCCTGGTCATCGATCAGCCCCAGATCGCCCGTGATGAACCAGCCGTCCCGAAACTCGGCAGCGGTTTTTTCAGGCATGTTCCAATAGCCCTGAAACACATTCGGCCCCTGCACTTCGATCATGCCTGTTGTGCCTTGCGGCAGGTCCGCGCCTGTTTCGGGGTCAGTGATGCGCAGGCGGACATCGGGCAGGGGTGGGCCGACTGTGCCGGGCCGCCGCGCGCCACGCACCGGGTTCGAGGTCAGCATATTGGTTTCGGTCATGCCATAGCGTTCAAGGATCGCGTGGCCCGTGCGCGCAGACCAGTCGCGATGGGTTTCTGCCAGCAGCGGGGCCGAGCCTGAGATGAACAGGCGCATATGCGCGGTGGCCTTGTGCGTCAGGCGGGCGTCCGAGAGCAGGCGCGTGTAGAAAGTGGGCACGCCCATCATGGTGGTGGCCTGTGGCAGATGCGCGAAGACTGTGTCGAGGTCGAATTTCGGCAGGAAGATCATCTGCGCACCCGACAAAAGCACCACATTGCTGGCCACGAACAGACCATGCGTGTGGAAGATCGGCAGCGCGTGCAGCAGCACATCATCAGGTGTGAATTGCCACAGCTTCACGAGCGTTTGCGCGTTCGAGAGCAGATTCTGATGGCTCATCATCGCGCCTTTGGACCGCCCTGTGGTGCCCGAGGTGTAGAGGAGTGCCGCAAGGTCATCGGGCGTGCGATCGGTCACTGGGAAGGGTGTGTCGAACCCGTCGCAAAGCGTATCAAAGCTGCCCCCCGGCCCAAGGCTTTCAAGGTGCAGGTTTAGCCGTGTTGCAAGCGGGGTAAGCGCGTCGATCTGGTCGGGGTCCACCAACAGCAGTTTCGCGCTGCAGTCGCTGACAAAATAGTCCAGCTCATCAGGGGTATAGGCCGTGTTCAACGGCAAAAACACCACGCCCGCCATCACCGCCGCGCCGTAGAGCGCCAGCATCTGCGGGGTTTTCGCGGCCCGGACGGCCAAGCGATCCCCGGGGGCAAGCCCGAGCGCGCGAAGGCCATGGGCGAAACGCGTGACCTGAGCGTGGAACGCGCCCGCTGTGAGCG
>SKSL01000266.1 GCA_007123015.1 Natronohydrobacter sp.
ATCGGCCATGATCTGACAGGGATGGGTGCGGTTGGTCAGACCGTTGATGACCGGCACGCTGGCATATTCGGCCAGTTCCTGCAGCACAGTTTCCTCAAACGTGCGGATCATGATCAGATCGACATAGCGCGAGAGCACGCGGGCCGTGTCGGCGATGGTTTCGCCATGACCAAGTTGCATTTCACTGCCCGACAGCACCATGGTCTGCCCGCCCATCTGGCGCACACCCACGTCGAAACTGACACGCGTGCGGGTCGAGGGTTTCTCGAAGATCAGCGCAACCATATGGTTTGCGAGCGGCTGCTCGGCATCGGGGGTGGCCTTGGGCAGTCCGTTGCGGGCAGCTTTCATGGCAGCGGCCTGGTCGATCATGGCGCGCAGGGCCGGTTTTTCGGTGGTGTGAATATCAAGGAAATGCGGCATGTCTGGCGGCTTTCTTGGCGGAGAGGTGCGAGGGCTCTGCCCTCGCGCTCCCGGGATATTTGAACAAGGATGAAATCAGGAGAGGGTCTTTGCTGCGCGGTCAAGGCGGTGGATGGCCTCGGCGATTTCGTCTTCCGAGATGGTGAGCGGGGGCAGCAGCCGCACGACATTGTCGGCGGCAGGCACTGTCAGCAGATGCGCGTCCTGCGCGGCGCGGACCAGATCGGTGTTGGGGATGCGGCATTTGAGACCCAGAAGCAGACCTGCGCCGCGCACTTCTTCCAGCACTGTGGGGTGGCTGGCGACCAGGCCTTCGAGCTTCTGGCGGAGCAGCGCGGATTTGCGGTTGACGGCCTCCAGGAAGCCCTTGGCGGTGATGATGTCCAGTACCTTGGAGCCGATGGCGCAGCCCAGCGGGTTGCCGCCATAGGTTGAGCCATGCGTTCCTGCGGTCATGCCAGAGGCGGCCTTGGCGGTGGCCAGCAGCGCGCCCAGCGGGAAGCCGCCGCCGATGCCCTTGGCGACCATCATGATATCGGGGGTGATGCCCGCCCATTCATGCGTAAACAGCCGCCCCGTGCGGCCCATGCCGCATTGCACTTCATCGAAAACCAGCAGCGCTCCGGTCTGGTCGCACAGATCGCGCAGCCCTTTCAGGCATTGATCCGGCACCGGCCGGATACCGCCTTCGCCCTGCACTGGCTCGATCATCACGGCAGCGACGCTGTCATCCAAAGCCGCGCGCAGGGCATCGTGATCACCCCAGGGCAGGGTCTTGAAACCGGGCATGAGCGGGCCGAAGCCCTTGGTCATCTTCTCGGATCCGACGGCAGCGATGGCACCGGTCGAGCGGCCATGGAACGCGCCCTCGAAGGTCAGGATGGTGGGGCGGTCGGCGCCTTGCTCATACCAGTATTTGCGCACCATCTTGAGTGCGAGTTCCGCCGCTTCCGTGCCGGAATTGGTGAAGAACACTGTATCGGCGAAAGTGTGATCGACCAGCGCCTGCGCCAGCTTCTCTTGCGCGGGGATCTGATAGAGGTTCGAGACATGCCACAGCGCCTGCGCCTGTTCGGTCAGGGCGGCAACCAGCGCGGGATGCGCATGGCCCAGTGCATTCACCGCAATGCCAGAAGTGAAATCCAGATAACGCGTCCCATCTTCCGTGATCAGCCATGACCCTTCGCCACGCGCGAAGCGCAGCGGCGTGCGGTTATAGGTGGGCAGAAGTGCAGGAAATGGCGCGGTCATCAGGATCATCCCGTTTGCGGAAAGCACTGACCTGCCAAAGCGATGCGGCCAAGTCAACGCAAGATTACTGTTTAGGGGCGGCAGGACAGGCGCGCAGGGGCTATCGGTCGCGTCGAGTGCCGCGTCGCAGGTCGGACACAGGATTGCGCGATCCAGTCATGAGGGTCGCATGGCAAATCTGGGTGCGTCTGTAAATCCTTTACAGTGTGATCACGCGCAACAGCTTGCGTTCCAGCACTTTCAGCACCTGCGCAAGATCATGCCCACGTTTGAGGATCTGCCCGTCCATCCCGATCACGACATACATGCCCTGACGGCCCCGCAGATGCGGATGCTTTTCGATCCGGTAGAGTGGGGTCTCGGCGGTGCGGCGGAAAACCGAAAAGATGGCCACGTCGCGCAGGCAGGATATCGCGTAATCGCGCCACTCGCCCGCCGCGACCATGCGCCCGTACAGTGAGAGGATCACGCTCAATTCGCGTCGGTCGAAGCTGATCTGCGTGTCGTTGGAGCGCATCGGCGATTGCATGTTCATAAGACGATTGTGGGCTGCTTCGCTTGGAAAATCAACCCGCACGGTGCGGCGCAGTTGCCGCGCATCATGTCGTTCTTTCGCTTGCGCAGAGAGCAGAGGCTGCGCCATCATGGGTCAAAACCATGAAGGAGGACAGATCGATGCGCACACGCGCCGCAGTGGCCCTTGAGGCCGGAAAACCGCTGGAGGTGATGGAAGTCAATCTCGATGGGCCCAAGGCAGGCGAGGTGCTGGTTGAGATCAAGGCCACTGGCATCTGCCACACAGATGAATTCACCCGCTCTGGCGCTGACCCGGAAGGGCTTTTTCCAAGTATTCTGGGCCATGAGGGCGCGGGCGTGGTGGTTGAGGTGGGTGAGGGGGTGACGACGCTCAAGCCCGGCGATCATGTGATCCCGCTTTACACGCCCGAATGCCGCGAATGCTATTCCTGCCGCTCGGGCAAGACCAATCTTTGCACTGCGATCCGGGGCACCCAAGGTCAAGGGCTGATGCCGGACGGGACGACGCGGTTTTCGATGCTCGATGGCACGCCGATTTATCACTATATGGGCTGCTCGACCTTCGCCAATCACACGGTCATGCCGGAAATCGCCCTGGCCAAGGTGCGCGAGGACGCGCCTTTCGACAAGATCTGTTACATTGGCTGCGGGGTCACGACGGGCATCGGCGCAGTGATCAACACGGCAGGTGTCGAGATCGGATCGACAGCGGCCGTGTTCGGGCTTGGGGGTATCGGGTTGAATGTCATTCAGGGGCTGCGCATGGCGGGCGCTGACATCATCATCGGGGTCGATCTGAATGACAGCAAGGCCGATATGGCGCGCAAATTCGGCATGACGCATTTCGTGAACCCCGCAAAGGTCGAGAATGTGGTGGCCGAGATCGTGAAGCTGACGCAGCGCGGCGATGACCAGATCGGGGGTGTGGATTACAGCTTTGACGCGACCGGCAATGTGCAGGTGATGCGCGATGCACTGGAATGCTCGCATCGCGGCTGGGGCGTGTCGGTGATCATCGGGGTGGCGCCTGCGGGGGCGGAAATCTCGACGCGGCCCTTCCAGCTGGTGACAGGCCGGGTCTGGAAAGGCACGGCCTTCGGCGGCGCGAAGGGGCGTTCGGATGTGCCGAAATTCGTAGACTGGTACATGGATGGCAAGATTGAGATCGACCCGATGATCACCCACAAGCTGAGCCTTGATCAGATCAATGAAGGGTTCGACCTGATGCATGAGGGCAAGTCGATCCGCGCTGTGGTCGAGTTCTGAGGGCGTGGCGCAGCCTGTTGATTTCTGGGTCTCGATTGGCTCAACCTATTCCTGCCTGACAGTGCTGCGACTGGCGGAAATGGGCGCGGCTGCGCCACGATTGCGCTGGCGACCCTTTGATGTGCGTCAGATCATGCTCGCGCAGAACAATATTCCGTTTCGCGACAAGCCGGTAAAGGCTGCGTATATGTGGCGCGATATCGCGCGGCGGGCGCAGAAATACGGGCTGCAGATCCGTGTGCCCGCGCCCTATCCGTTGCAGGAATTGACACTGGCGAACCAGATCGCGCTTGTCGGTTATGGCGAGGGGTGGTGCGCTGACTATGTCACCCAAGCCTATCGATTGTGGTTCGGCGAAGGGTTGGAGCCAGGGCAAGAGCCTGCAATATCGCGCACGCTGGGGGCCATCGGACAGGACCCGGCGCGCGTTATGGCGCTGGCCCGAAGCAAGACGGTTGCCGAACAGTTGCGGGCCGCGAGCGACCACGCCATGGCGCTGGGCGTGTTTGGCGCGCCGAGTTTCGTGGTCGGGGATGAGGTTTTCTGGGGCGATGACCGATTGGAGGATGCGCTTGACTGGGCAGAGCGGGGTCGGCTTGGCTGAATACGAGATGCGCGCCGTCACGCCTGCAGATGATGCGGCGCTCTGGTCGATGCTGGAGCCGGTGTTTCGCGCAGGCGACACCTATGCCATCGACCCGGCCATCAGCCGCGCCGAGGCTCTGGATTTCTGGTGCGGGGGCACGCATAGCGCCTTTGTGCTGGAAGAGGGCGGGCAGGCGCTGGGCAGCTACTATATCTGCCCCAACCAGCAGGGTGGCGGGGCACATGTGTGCAATTGCGGCTTTGTCACGGCCAAGGCGGCGCAGGGGCGCGGGGTGGCGCGGGTGATGCTGGAACACGCGCTGGAAGAGGCGCGCAAGCGGGGGTTTCGGGCGATGCAGTTCAATTTCGTGGTCGAGACCAATACCCGCGCAGTGGCTTTGTGGCAGGCCAATGGCTTCGATGTTGTCGGGCGGTTGCCGGGCGCGTTTTGTCATCCGGATCAGGGCTTTGTGGATGCGCTGGTGATGTATCGGAGGTTGTGACATACGGGGGCGCTGCCCCCGGACCCCCGGGATATTTTTACAAGGATGAAAGGGAAGAGTAATGGCACGCGCAGGGATCCCGCTACTGGCGGTTCTGATTGATGCGGATAATTCCTCGCCGAAATGGGCCGAGGCGATTTTCGAAGAGATTGCGTCGCTGGGCGAAGCCAGTGTGCGGCGCATTTACGGGGATTTCTCGCGCAGTCAGATGTCGGGCTGGCAGGACAAGCTGCCCACGCTGGCACTGGTGCCGCATCACCAGCCAGCAAATACCGTGGGCAAGAACTCCAGTGACATCGCGCTGGTGATCGACGCGATGGACCTGCTGCATTCGGGCCGGTTCGACGGGTTCGTGCTGATCAGTTCGGACAGCGATTTCACGCGGCTGGCCAGTCGCATTCGCGAGCAGGGGCTGGATGTCTATGGCATCGGGCAGCAAAAGACGCCGGAGGCGTTTCGCAAAGCCTGCAAGCGGTTCATCTTTGTTGAGAATATCTTGCCCGAGTCAGAGCCCGAGACATCTGGAAAAGGGCGCAAGGCATCGCCCTCGAAAGCGGTGCCGTTGGTCAAGGCGGCGATGCAAGCCATTGACAAAGATGAAGAATGGTTCTCGCTCGGCCAGCTTGGGCAATTCATTGTCGCGGCCAATCCTGATTTTGATGCGCGCAATTATGGCTGCGCGAAGCTGAGCGAATTGATCGCGAAAGCAGGGGTGTTCGAGCTGCGCAAATCCTCTGGCAATACGATGCAGGTGCGGCTGAAGGCCTAGACAGGGACGGGTTTGACCCTTATCTGACGGCGATGGCACAGAAATCCGATCCCAATTACCGCATCATCGCCGAAAACCGCCGCGCGCGGTTTGATTTTGCCATCGAGAGCGATCTGGAATGCGGGATCATGCTGATGGGATCAGAGGTCAAGTCGCTGCGGTCCGGGCAGGCGCAAATTGCGGAAAGCTATGCGGCGGTCGAGGATGGCGAGTTGTGGTTGGTGAACAGCTATATCGCGCCCTACAAACAGGCCAAGACCTTTGGGCATGAAGAGCGGCGGCGGCGTAAGTTACTGGCATCAAAGCGGGAATTGGCGCGCCTTTGGGCAGCGACCGCGAAGGATGGGATGACACTGGTCCCGCTGGTGATGTATTTCAACCATCGTGGATTGGTGAAACTGAAGATCGGAATCGCCAAGGGCAAGAAGCTGGCTGACAAGCGCGCGACCGAAGCCAAACGTGACTGGGACAAGCAAAAACGCAGGCTTCTCAAGGAGATGGGTTAGTTTTTTGGCAGACGAACACACTACGCGACTCCTGTCCGGAAACGTTTTCTGATGGTGTATTTATCACCTGAGATGAGGGGGAGGCCGCCTGTTCGAATTCGACGGCGCAATTCGTCGAGGCCTGTGCGGAACCAGGA
>SKSL01000066.1 GCA_007123015.1 Natronohydrobacter sp.
ATGAAACAGGAAGGGGGAATCACGGTTCCTGCGCAAGTTGCATCGGGGCCGGGATCTGAACCAGATCTTCTGTGCCAAGGGGCGCGCGCGGGCGGGCCAGACGGTTGCGGACCACCCAATGCAGACGATGCTCGGCGCGGGTGATGGCGACATAGGCCAGCCTTTTCCAGAGTGCGACACCCCCTTCGCTGCGCCCGGCCCGCGCCGCGGCGAAAAGATCGGGCGCGAAGACCTGCACATCGGGCCATTGCGAGCCTTGCGCCTTGTGGATGGTCACGGCCGCACCATGCACGAAAGCTGCGCCCATTGTGGCGGCATAGGGGATGAAGGGCTCTTCTTCCGCGTCGCGCTCGATCTTGATGATCGAGGCCACAGAGATTTGCGGCTCTTCCGCGCCGAAAATATGCAGGCGCGAGAAGCCGGGTTTGCGGCCGGGCCCCAGATAGACCACCTGCGCGCCCTTGATCAGCCCACGCGCTTCCAGATCGATGCGTTTCTTGCGGTGCTTCAGCGGCAGTTCCAACCCGTCGCAGATCAGCGGCTCGCCGGGCGCCAGGTCAGTGTCCGGGGCCTGATGGGCTGTGCGAAAGGCGTGGATCAGCCGCAGCCGCGTGGCATTGCGCCAGACCAGCACAGGCGAGCGCGCCATCAGGTCGCTGTCCACGCGCTCGGCCAGGTGCACGCGCGCGTCGTGGCGCGAAGCATCGGCGACCATGGCTTCGAAAGCCTCGAAATCCAGCGCGGGATCTGCAAGCGCATGGGCAAGGTCCAGGATCGGATTGTCCTGCGATTGACGATGAATGCGGCTGAGGCTGAGTTGCGCAGGCTTGGGCAGGCGGTCGAAGACCATGCCGCTGGACTGGTTCACCGGGGCAAGCTGGGCGGGGTCCCCGAACAGGATCAGGGTCGAGAAGAGCTCCTGCAAATCTTCGAGCTGGCGCGCGTCCAGCATCGAGCTTTCATCGACAAAGCCGATATCGAGCGGATCATCGCGCCGCTTCCAGCCTGTGATGAAGTCTGAGCCGCGCAGCCCGGCGGCGGCCAGCGCGCCGGGGATGGATTTGACCTGTTCGTAAAACGCCTGCGCGCGGTCCAGCGCAGTTTCGGTCAGCCCTTCGATCACAGGGCGCGCGCGCGTGCCCGTCAGCCATTCGGCGATGCGTTCGTATTCCGGGTCATAAACGGGCGTGTACAGGATGCGATGGATCGTCGTCGCGGCCACGCCGCGATTGCGCAGCACCGAAGCCGCCTTGTTGGTCGGAGCCAGCACAGCAAGGGTCCGCGTCTCGCGCCGTCTGCGGGGCTCATATTCGCCCGAGACCAGCTCGACCCCGGCGTCCAGCAATGCCCGGGTCAGTTGCGCAAGTAGCAGGGTCTTGCCGGATCCTGCCTTGCCCATCACGGCCAAGGTCACACGATGCGCCTCTGGCGCTGCGGTTATGCTGTTCTCGGTCAGATCAATCCCGGCCTGCGCCAATGCGCCAGAAACCCTGTCCCAGGCTTCGGCCTGATCGTCGGAAAATGTGACGGGCATGCTGTTCATGCGCGCAGTCTATCCCAGCTGCGTGGCAGGGGGCAGGGGGTCCGGGACCTTCGGGGCGATTTTTCACTGTGGCGTGTCATCAGGCGGCGCAGCACAGCAGGGCATATTACCACAAGCCGTTTCCAGATGCGCCAGCGCAATCGCCTGATCCAGATGAGCGGCCAGCGCCCTGAGATGGTGCTCTTCTGCGTAAGCCTGCAAATCCGTCAGCGTTTCGATCAGCCATTCCTCGGACACGCGCGAAAACTCCTTGCTACAGTGGTACCAGAACTGACGAAAGTCTAGCCTGTCCTGCCTGAGCAAATCGTTTATCTTCGCCAAAAAAAAGCCGCGCAGGCGAAAACCTGCGCGGCACTTTCGAGCGTTGGGCAGCCTCAGCCCTTGGGGCCAGCCGACAGAGCGTCCTCGAATGTGCGCAGCCCGGTGCGCGGCGCCTGCACCAGCACGGCCATATTGCCGGGCTTGTGTTCATTGCGCAGCATCTTGACATGGGCCGCCGGAATTTCATCCCAGGGAAACACTTCGGACATGCACGGATCGAGCCGACGCTCGATCATCAGCTGGTTCGCCGCCGAGGCCTGCTTGAGATGGGCGAAATGGCTGCCCTGCAGGCGCTTCTGGTGCATCCACATATAGCGCACATCAAAGGTGCAGTTGAACCCGGATGTGCCTGCGCAGATCACGACCATACCGCCCTTTTTCACGACCAGCGTGGACACGGGGAAGGTCGCTTCACCGGGATGTTCGAACACCATATCGACATTCACACCCTTGCCCGTAATGTCCCAGATCGCCTTGCCGAATTTCCGCGCCTCTTTCAGCCATTCGTTATATTCAGGCGTGTTGACCGTGGGCAATTGACCCCAGCAGTTGAAATCCTTGCGGTTGATCACGCCTTTCGCGCCCTGATCCAGAACGAACTGACGTTTGCTTTCATCCGAGATCACGCCAATGGCATTTGCGCCTGCAGTATTGGCCAGCTGGATCGCGTAAGACCCAAGACCGCCCGAGGCACCCCAGACCAGCACATTCTGGCCGGGCTTCAGGTCATGCGGTTCATGGCCGAAGAGCATACGATAGGCGGTGGCAAGTGTCAGCGTGTAGCAGGCTGATTCTTCCCATGTCAGGTGCTTGGGCCGCGGCATGAGCTGCTGGGCCTGCACATTGGTGAATTGCGCGAAGGACCCGTCCGGCGTCTCGTAGCCCCAGATGCGCTGGCTGGGCGAATACATCGGATCGCCACCATTGCAATGCTCGTCGTCGCCATCGTCCTGATTGCAATGGATCACGACCTCATCGCCGACTTTCCAGCGCTTGACCTTGTCACCCACCGCCCAGACGATGCCCGAAGCATCCGACCCTGCAATATGAAAGGGTGCCTTGTGCACATCAAACGGCGAAATCGGCTGACCGAGGCCCGCCCAGATGCCGTTATAGTTGACACCAGCCGCCATCACGAGGACCAGAACCTCATGGCTGTCGAGCGTGGGCACATCGACGACTTCGACCTGCATGGCCTTGTCGGGCTCGCCGTGGCGCTCGCGGCGGATCGCCCAAGCATACATTTTCTTCGGCACATAGCCCAGCGGGGGCATTTCGCCGATCTCGTAAAGGTCCTTTTCCGGTGCATCGTAAGTTGCGATGCCGTCTTGCGTGTCCAGAGCCATGTCTGCCTCCAATATCCAGAATTGCTGCTGCGGCGCAGAAAATTATGCGGCGCTTGCAGCATGGATAGATATGGCTGCGCAACAATGCAACCCTATTTTGGCAGTATTTGTAATTTTGTGTCTCGACAGATTCTATTTGTCCGGTTCGGCCAGCAGGATTGTATCCGCAGGCGCAATGCCCTGCGCGGTATCGCAGCGCTGCAGGACAGAAGCCGCGTAAAAGCCCAGAACCTCTTGCTGGCCCGGCGCGATGCGGATGTCGTCGGCGGTGCGTGTGATCTGGCCGCGCTCTTCCAGCGCGCGCAGGCCATCGGCCAGCAGCGTGCCGTTTTGCACGCCCTCCAGATGCATCCAGGCACGGCGGTCGATCAGGTCTTGTTGCAGCGCGTTGCAGGCTTCGGCCAGCGCATCAGGGCTGGCACTGCCGCCACAGCGCACCAGACCGGCGGCGACAAAAGGCACGGGGAGCACAGGGACCGCTGCACGGATACGTTCCATGAGGGTTTCGGCCAGAGTTTCTGTGCTGGCATCGGGTTGCTGCGTCAGAAACTCTTTCAAAGAAACGGGCGCACCGTAGCAGACAGCCGCATAGCCGAAGGGCGTGAAGTGGCGCCACATCTTTTGCCACAGGATCCGCAAGCCGTTCCCGATGACCACGCGCACACGCACGGGAAAGCGGCGAATCCCTTTCATGCCCGCCTGAATCAGGATGTGATCTTCCAGAATCCGGTCGTAATTCAATGCAACTGGAACAAAGACCACATCTGCATTATCTGCCATATTGTAGCCGCGCACGATATAATGCAGCAGCCCACGCTTGGCAGGCCCGACCAGCCCGGTCAGGCTAAGCCCGCCTTCAGGAAAAATCGCTTGTGTCGTCCCTTGTTGGATCGACATCTGCACATAGCGCGCCAGAATAGCCCGATAGAGCGAATTGGAGTAGCGCCGCCGGATGAAATAGGCCCCCATCGCCCGGATCAGCGCCTTCAGCGGCCAGACCCGGGCCCATTCGCCCACAGCATAGCTGAGCGCCGAATGGCTGGAGGCCAGCCAGGTGATCAGTACATAATCCATGTTCGAGCGGTGGTTCATCACGAAAACCACCGCCGCGCGGCTGTCGATTTGCGCAAGCGCCGGGCTGTCCGCCCCCCCGATCCGCACCTTGTACAGTCCCTGACTGATCTTTTGCGCCAATTTGATCGCGAAGCCGAAATAGGTCGCGGTCGAGAACCCCGGCACGATCTCGCGCGCATAGGAGCGGGCTTTCTCGAAGGCCACATTCGGCGGCACCCCCTCATTGCGGGCATATTCGCGCACGGCTTCCATCACCTGCGGATCATAGATCAGGCGTGTGACCTGATCCTGCCTGCGCATGATCCTGAACGGCTCGATCGGGCGTTGCAGGCGGGTGTTGAGCTTGGCCACCGCGCGCTCCATCCGGCGGCGGAAGAACCAGCGCACCGAGGGAAACAGGAAATGCGACGCGAAGGTGACCGCCGCAAAACCAAGGATCAGGACAAGCGCCCAGAGGGGCAGTTCAACAGTCTGAAACATGGGTTTATCTTGCAGGAAACAGCGAAAGGGTAAATGGCATGTATAGAGGAACCAGCCCATGAAAAAGCCCCGGACAGCTGGTCCGGGGCTTTCTCCTCATTCCCTCCGACGGGCGGTCAGAAGACGTGTCAGCCGACCAGTTCCAGACCAGAGAAGAAATATGCGATTTCAACTGCAGCCGTTTCCGGCGCGTCCGATCCATGGACCGAGTTTTCACCGACCGATTGGGCGAATTCCGCGCGCACAGTGCCGGGTGCAGCATCGGCGGGGTTGGTCGCGCCCATCACTTCGCGATTCTTGGCAATCGCGCCTTCGCCTTCAAGCACCTGCACGACAACCGGCTCGGACGCCATGAACTCGCACAGCTCGTCATAGAAGGGGCGCTCGGCATGCACTTCGTAGAATTTGCCGGCCTGCGCCTTGGTCAATTGGATGCGCTTTTGCGCGACGATGCGCAGGCCCGCTTCCTCGAATTTGGCATTGATCTTGCCAGTCAGGTTGCGGCGGGTGGCATCAGGTTTGATGATTGAGAGCGTGCGCTCGATGGCCATGTGTGTTTCTCCGGTAAATCTGTCAGGGCAGGGGGTGCCCAAGCCGCGCAGCCCATAGCATGGGGGCGGGGCAGAGGAAAGACGTCACGCGCTGATGATCCGCCCCCAGAGATCATATTCCCCGGCCTCATCGACTGTCACGCGCACGATATCGCCGACAGTCAGCCCGTCAGTGTCCTCATCAATGAAGAGGTTGCCGTCAATCTCGGGCGCATCGGCCTTGGTACGGCACGTGGCGATGCCATCGGCGTCGATCTCATCGACAATCACATCCATCTGTTGCCCGACTTTCGCCGCTAGTTTCGCCTCGGATATCGTTTGCGCCTTTTCCATGAAGCGCGCCCAACGCTCTTGCTTCACCTCGTCGGGCACATGATCAGGCAGGGCATTTGAGCGCGCGCCTGCAACATTTTCATACTGGAAACACCCAACCCGGTCTAGCTGCGCTTCATCCATCCAGTCCAGCAGATGCTCGAACTCGGCCTCTGACTCGCCGGGATAGCCGACGATGAAGGTCGAGCGCAGGGTGATATCGGGGCAGATGCTGCGCCATTCTGCGATGCGCTCCAGCGTCTTTTCGCCCGCCGCCGGACGCGCCATGCGCCGCAAAACATCGGGGTGGGAATGCTGGAACGGGATATCCAGATAGGGCAGCA
>SKSL01000229.1 GCA_007123015.1 Natronohydrobacter sp.
CTGCCCGGCAATTCGGAATTCTACAGCCATTCGCTGAAGCTCTGGGAAGGGCTGGAGGCGGATCTGAACTACAACGTCATGCATTCCCAGCGCGGGCTGATCAATATCTTCCATTCCGACGGCCAGCGCGATGCAGCCGCGCGGCGCGGCAATGCGATGCTGGCGCAGAGTGATGACGCGATCCTGCTGGGCCGCGAAGATCTCCGCGAAATCCTGCCCTATCTTGATTATGACCAAGCGCGGTTTCCCATCTATGGCGGGCTTTACCACAAACGCGGTGGCACTGCGCGCCATGACGCAGTTGCCTGGGGCTATGCGCGCGGCGCCGATCAGCGCGGCGTCGATTTGATCGAGAATTGCGAGGTGACGGGGATTTCCATTGACGCGGGTCGCGTCACCGGCGTCACCACCACACGCGGGCAGATCAAGGCGCGCAAAGTGGGCATCGTCACGGCGGGCCGCACCTCTCAGGTGGCCGCCATGGCGGGGCTGCGCCTGCCGATTGAAAGCCATATCCTGCAAGCCTTTGTCACCGAAGGGTTGAAGCCCTGCCTCGATCATGTGGTGACTTTCGGGATGGGGCATTTCTATATCAGCCAGTCCGACAAGGGCGGGCTGGTCTTTGGCGGTGATCTGGATTTCTACGCCTCTTACGCCGCGCGGGGCAATCTGCCGGGGGTGGAACAGGTGATGGAGGCTGGCATGACCCTGATGCCGATGATCGGCCGCGCCAAGGTGCTGCGCAGCTGGGGCGGGATCATGGATATGACGCCCGATGGCTCGCCCATCATCGACCGTACGCCCGTCGAGGGGCTCTATCTGGATGCAGGCTGGTGTTATGGCGGGTTCAAGGCCGTGCCTGCTTCGGGCTGGTGCATGGCGCATCTGATGGCCACGGATCAACCCCACCCTGTTGCCCGTCGCTTCCGTCTGGACCGCTTCGCCACAGGTGATCTGCTGGATGAAGAAGGCACCGGCAGCCAGCACAATCTGCACTGAGGTTCTGACATGCGACTCCCTTGCCCCTGCTGCGGATGGCGTGACTTGCGCGAGTTTACCTACAAAGGCGCGGCAGATGCGCTGCACCGCCCCGCGCCCGATGATGCAAGCGGATGGGATGACCACCTGCACAACCGCACCAACCCCGCAGGCGAAACCCGCGATCTGTGGTATCATGACCCTTGCGGCACATGGGTCTGCGTCACCCGCGATACAGTGACACATGCGGTCATCAGCGGTGTCCCGTTGGAGGGCGCACGATGAAGCGGCGCGACACAGGCGGCAGCGCGCTGAACCGGGCGCGCAAGCTGGGCTTCAGCTTCGACGGGCGCGCGCTGACGGGGGTTGAGGGCGACACGCTGGCATCAAGCCTTCTGGCCAATGGCGTGCGGCTGTGCGGTCGGTCGTTCAAATACCACCGCCCACGCGGGGTCATGACCGCAGGGTCAGAGGAACCGAATGCCCTTATGGAAGTGCTGCGCGATGGCGCATGGCACCCTAATATCCGCGCCACGATGCAGGAACTGCATCAGGGGCTTAACGCGCGGGCGCAGAATTGCTGGCCGTCTGTGCAGTGCGATGTGATGGCGGTGAATGACCTGCTCTCGCCCTTTCTGGGCGCGGGGTTCTATTACAAGACCTTCATGTGGCCGCGCGCCTTCTGGGAAGGGTTATATGAGCCCTTGATCCGCCGCGCGGCAGGGTTGGGGCGCTTGCCGCAATCCCACCAGGGCGCGCCGCATGAGAAGGCATTCGCCTTTTGCGACCTGTTGGTGATCGGCTCTGGCCCGGCGGGGCTGATGGCCGCACTGGTGGCAGCGAAGGCGGGCGCAGATGTGATCCTATGCGAAGAAGACCGCCAAATGGGCGGGCGGATTTTGTCCGACATGGCCCAGATCGACGGGGGCGCGGGGGCTGATTGGGCAGCGGGCGTTCTGGCGGAACTGGAAAGCCTGCCCAATGTCCGCCTGATGCCGCGCACCAGCGTCTTCGGAGCCTATGATGGCGGGGTCTATGGCGCGCTGGAGCGTGTCAGCCTGCATATGACCGCACCGGGCCGCACCCCGCGCGAATGCTATTGGCGCATCACCGCCAAGCGCACGATCCTGGCCACAGGCGCGCTGGAACGCCCCATCGCCCATCCCGACAATGACCGCCCCGGCACGATGCTTCTAGGCGCTATCGCAAGCTACTGGCACCGCTTCGCCGTCGATCCGGGCCGCGTGGTGGTGTTTGGCAATAATGACCACGCGCTGGCCAAGGCGAGGGCGCTGGCCGCCGATGGCATGGATATCCGCGCCTATATCGACCCGCGCGAAGTGAGCGCGGATACGCCTTTCAAAACCTATCAGGGCGAGGTGATCGGCACGCGTGGGCGTCATGGTCTACACTCCGTCACGCTGCGCCATCAGGGCCGCGAGATACGGCTGGACGCCGACACGCTGGCGCTATCCGGCGGCTGGAACCCGTCGCTGCATCTGGCCTGCCATATGAATGGCCGCCCGGTCTGGGACGAGGGGATCGCCGCCTTTGTCCCGCGCGATGCGATGGTGCCGGGACTGCAGGTCGTGGGTGCTGCGGCGGGCATCTTCTCGACCCATGGCGCGCTGGACAGCGGCGCGCGGGCCGCCATGCAGGCGCTCGACGCCCTTGGGATGCACGCCACGCCGCCAGATTTGCCCCAGTCCGAAGATACCCCCTATGCGATCACACCGCTCTGGCAGGTGCAGGCCAGGGGCCGCGCCTGGCTCGATTTCGCCAATGACGTGACCACCAAGGATGTAGCACAGGCCGCGCGCGAGGGTTTCGTCTCGGTCGAGCATATGAAACGCTACACGACCCAAGGCATGGCCCCCGATCAGGGCAAATCCTCGAATATGGGCGCGCTGGCCGTGCTGGCCGATGCCACCGGCGGCAGCATTCCCGGCACCGGCACGACCACCTTTCGCCCGCCTTTCGTGCCGGTTTCCATCGCGGCCCTTGGCGCAGGGGGCTATGGCCCAAGCTTCGCGCCGCAGCGTTTCACCACGTCGGACGCGCAGACCCGCAAGATGGGCGCACCGATGATCGAGGCCGGGCTGTGGTATCGTCCCTCGCATTTCCCGCGCGCAGGCGATCGCGACTGGCGCTGCGCTTGCAACCGCGAAACGCTTCATGTGCGCCACGCCGTGGGCGTCTGTGATGTGTCCACCCTGGGCAAGATCGATGTGCAAGGGCCAGACGCCGCACGCTTCCTCGATTTCGTCTATACCAACACCATGTCCAGCCTGAAACCGGGCCGCGTGCGCTACGGGTTGATGCTGCGCGAGGATGGCCATGTCATGGATGACGGCACCTGCGCGCGGCTGTCGGGCCAGCATTTCCTGATCACCACGACCACAGCGGCGGCGGGCGAGGTGATGCGGCATCTGGATTTCGTCCAACAAGCCTATTGCGCGGATTGGGCGGTGCGGCTGATCTCGGTCACCGAGGCCTGGGCGCAATGCACCATCGCTGGCCCGCTGGCCGATGAACTGCTCGGGCATCTGCTGGGCGATCTGCCTGACCTGCCCTTCATGGGCTGCGCGCCTGTCACGGTGGGCGGGGTTGACGCGCGTTTGTTCCGCATCTCCTTCAGTGGCGAACGCGGTTATGAACTGGCCGTGCCTGCGCGCTATGGGGCGGATCTCTATCGGCATCTTGTCGCCTTGGCCGAGGGTTTGGGCGGCGGCGCCTACGGGATGGAAGCGCTCAATGTTCTGCGCATCGAAAAGGGATTTGTCACCCATGCCGAGATTGACGGGCGCGTGACGGCCTTTGATCTGGGGCTGCAAGGCATGTTGTCGCAAAAGAAAGACTTCATTGGCCGCGCGGCCAGCCAACGCCCCCGACTGACCGGCCCTACGCGGCTGCAACTGGTCGGGCTGCGCGCTGTTGACCCGCAATCCGAAATCACGGCAGGCGCGCATCTCTACCCCGGCGACAAACCGGCCAAGGCGGCTTATGGGCAGGGGCATGTGACATCGGTCTGCTATTCGCCCACGCTGGACAGCTGGCTGGGGCTGGCGCTTGTGGAAAACGGACGCGCGCGCCATGGCGAAACCCTGCGCCTGGATGACGGGCTGCGCGGCATCCGCGCCGATGTCGAAATCTGCAACCCGGTCTTTTTTGACCCCGAGGGAGGGCGGATGCGTGATTAAGCTCAAGGAAACCTCTGCAGTCGCACAACTGCGCCTGCCGACCCTGACCGGCTGCACCCTGCGCGCGCTGCCACCCGTTCGGATCACATCAATCGCGCCCTATCCCGGTCAGATGGACGCGCTGCGCGCCCATCTGGGCGGCTTTCCCGCCCCCGGCGAAGTGGTGACGCTTCAAGGCACTGATCTGGTCTGGGCGGGCCGCGATCTGGCCTTTGCCTTTGGCGCTGATCTGCCCGACGGTCTGGACGCATTTTGCGCGCTCTGCGACCAGTCCGATGGCTGGTGCGGCTTCGCGCTGGAAGGCGCAGGGGCCGGAGCCCTGCTTGCGCGGCGTCTGCCCTTCGATCTGCGCGAAATGACCGCCCCTGCTTCCGCCCGCAGCGTACTGGATCATCTGCCCGTGCTGGTGGTGCGAAGGTCCAGCGACAGATTCGAGATCTGGGTCTGGCGCTCGATGGTGCAAAGCGCCCTTGCCCGTCTCTAACGGCGACACGCGCCCGCTTCAATGAAAACAACCCCTCAATAGCTGCATCCGTCGTTTCACTTTCGACGCGATCTTTTGCACCCTCGCTAGGAAGCAGGGCGAAAGGAGCGACGATGAAAACGGGCTTTATCGGGTTGGGCAATGTGGGATCAAAGCTTGCAGGCAGCCTGCTGCGCAACGGGCATGATGTGGCGGTTTTCGATCTCGACATGGCCAAGGTTCAAGAATTTGTCGCAAAAGGCGCAGGCAGTGCCGACAGCGCACAGGCCCTGATGCGCGTCTGTGATGTGGTGATCACCTGCCTGCCATCGCCTGTGATCTGTGCGGCAATCGTCACCGAGATGCTGCCCGAAGTGACCCCCGGCAAGACATGGATGGAAATGTCCACCACCGATGCAGGCGTCATGAAATCGCTGGCGGCACAGGTGCAGGCTGCGGGCGGTGGGGTCGTGGAATGCCCGGTCTCTGGCGGGTGCCATCGGGCCGAGACCGGGAACATCTCGATTTTCGCGGGCTGTGACCGGGCGACATTCGAGCTTGTGCTGCCATTGCTGACCACGCTGGGCCGCCGGGTGCTGCATACGGGCGAGATCGGTACGGCCTCGGTGTTGAAAGTCATGACCAATTATCTGGCCACGGCCAATCTGCTAAGCGTCTGCGAGGCGCTGGTGACGATGAAAGCCGCCGGGATGGACCTGAACACCACCTATGAGGCGATCAAAATCTCGTCGGGCTCCTCCTTCGTGCATGAGACCGAAGGCCAGATCATCCTCAACGGCTCGCGCGATATTTCTTTTACGATGGATCTGGTGAAAAAGGACATTGGCCTGTTCCAGAGCATCGCTGATGACGCGGGCGTGCCGCTGGAGATCAGCCCGCTGATGGTGTCGATTTTCGATGATGGCATCGCCCGATACGGCGCGCGCGAGTTGTCGCCCAATATCATCAAGCGGCTGGAAGAGGCGACCGGGCTGAGCATCCTCGCCCCCGGTTTCCCGGCCCTTCTGACCGATGATGAACCCGAGGAACCGGGCTACGAGGTCGTTCCCACGGGCCGCGCGGCCCCCTTGGCAGCGGAGTAAACAAAATGAACATGCGCCCCAATATCGACCATTGGCAAGAGCGCTGCGACCTTGCCGCCGTCTTTCGATGGGCGGCCAAGCTGGGCATGCATGAAGCCGTGGCCAATCATTTCAGCCTGTCGGTAAACACAGATGGCACGCGCTTCCTGATGAACCCCAATCAGGTGCATTTCAGCCTGATCCGCGCCTCTGATCTGCTGCTGATCGACGCCAATGACCC
>SKSL01000175.1 GCA_007123015.1 Natronohydrobacter sp.
ACTGTCCGTTCAGGGCTCCAAGCCGTCACAGGATATCTTGTGTCAGGTGGCAACCACCAGTTGACTTCGCGCGCCCCCATCCTGTAGCTGCCCAAGATGCAGGATGGGGGCGTGCGTGACAGATTTGCAGGCAATCGGCTTCGGACAGGACGTGCTGCGCGCCGAAGCCCGCGCACTTGATGTGCTTGCTGAAACGCTCGACACGGATTTCGCCCGCGCCGTCGATCTGATCCTGTCCACCAAGGGCCGCTTGATCGTCGCAGGGATCGGCAAATCCGGCCATGTCGGGCGCAAGATCGCGGCGACTTTCGCCTCGACCGGCACGCCCGCACATTTCGTCCATGCGGCAGAGGCCAGCCATGGCGATCTGGGCATGGTCACGCCCGAAGATAGTGTCCTGCTGCTCTCGCGCTCGGGCGAAACACAGGAACTGGGCGACCTGATCTCCTACACCCGCCGCTTCAAGGTCACGCTGATCTCGATTTCCGCCAATGCGGAAAGCACGCTCGCCCGCGCCTCTGATGTGGCGCTGGTCTTGCCCGATGTCGCGGAAGTCTGCGCCATCGGCATGGCGCCCACCACATCGACCACGATGACCCTGGCCCTGGGCGATGCGCTGGCCGTGACGGTCATGCGCGCCAAGGGGTTCGACCCGGCGCGGTTTCACCAATTCCATCCCGGCGGCAAGCTGGGCGCGCAATTCCTGCGCGTGCAGGAACTGATGGTCAAGGGCGACGCCCTGCCGCTGGTCGCAGAGGACACCCCCATGCCCGAGGTTCTGATGCGCATGACCGGGTCCAGCTTCGGCGTGGCCATCCTGACCGATGGCGCTGAACTGCGCGGCATTGTCACCGATGGCGATCTGCGCCGCCATATGGAAGGGCTGATGGCCCAGCGCGCAGGTGATGTCGCCACCCGCGCGCCCAAGACCATCACGGGCGCGGCGCTGGTCTCGGAAGCCGTGCAGGTCATGAACAGCCTGAAGGTCACGTCGCTTTGTGTTGTCGATGGCCCCCGCCTTACGGGCCTGATTCGCCTGCATGACTGCCTGCGCGCCGGGGTCATCTGATAGCGCGTGAGCACCATCCAGACCGCCCGGGCGCTCACCCTATTGGACAGGGCCAATGGGGCGGCGAAAAGACCCTCAAGCGCCCTCAGGCATTCACATCCACCACCACACGGCCCTTGACCTGACCTTTCAGAATATGCGCACCCAGCTGGGGCAAATCTGCCAGAGTGGCCGGTTGGATCATCGCATCCAGCTTCTCCAGCGGCAGATCCTGCGCGATCCGTTGCCAGGCACGGATACGATTGTCATAGGGTTGCAGGACCGAATCGATCCCCAGCAGATTGACCCCGCGCAGCAGAAACGGGATGACAGTTGCAGGCAGCGCCGCCCCGCCAGCCAGACCAACTGCCGCCACGGAAGCGCGATATTTCATCTGCCCCAGAACGCGGGCCAGCATGGCCCCACCAACTGCATCCACGCAACCCGCCCAGGTCTCGGATTCCAAAGGGCGTTTCACAGTCTCGGCCAGATCGGCACGCGGCACGATCCGGGTGGCGCCAAGATCGCGCAGATAGGCTTCCGTTTCGGGCCGCCCGGTGACGGCCGCGACCTCATGTCCAAGTTTTGCCAACAGCGCCACAGCGATCGATCCGACGCCGCCTGCAGCCCCGGTCACCAGCACAGGCCCGTCGCCGGGGCGCAACTCATGCGCTTCGAGCGCCATCACCGCCAGCATCGAGGTAAAACCAGCAGTGCCCACAGCCATGGCCTGCCGCGTGCTCAGACCATCGGGCAAAGGCACCAGCCAATCGGCCTTGACCCGGGCCTTTTGCGCATAGCCGCCCCAATGCGCCTCGCCCACACGCCAACCAGTCAGAACCACCTTGTCACCCGGGCTGTAGCGCGGATCAGTCGAGTGCTCTACAGTCCCGGCAAAATCGATACCCGGCACATGCGGGTAAGCGCGCACCAAACCGCCGCCAGGACCGATGCAAAGCCCGTCCTTGTAATTCACGGTCGAAAACTCGACGGCGACAGTGACCTCACCTTCGGGCAGATGATCTTCGGTGATCTCCTTGACCGCAGCATGGGTCTTCCCGGCCTCATCCTTGTCAACCACCAAGGCTTTGAATGTCATCTCTCGCTCCCTTCTGAATACATGTCCTGCCACATAGGCCCTTGGTCCGGAGAGTGCGACAGCAAGCCCCCTGTGACAAGCGCGAAAACGTGATCCTGCGTCGGGCATGCAAGGGCGGGACCTGTTGCCGCAGACAGCTTGCAGCCGGGCGCGGCACTCCCACATCCCTGATCATGACATCAAAGAGGTGACCCATGTTCGACATGAAAGATCATGACCCCGATGCCCTGACGCGCCATCATGCGCCCGCCTCCTTTTCGGACCGCGTGGCGCTGCGCGTGGTGAAATCGATGCGCGTCTTTGCCGATGCCTTCTTCGCCAAACGCTACGGCCATCGCGCTGTGGTGCTGGAAACTGTGGCCGCCGTGCCCGGCATGGTGGGCGGCATGCTGCAGCATCTCAAAGCGATCCGGCGAATCCGCGACGACGCAGGCTGGATCCGCGAATTGCTGGACGAGGCCGAGAATGAGCGCATGCATCTGATGGCCTTCATCAAGATCGCCCAACCCAGCCTGCTGGAACGCTTCATCATCCTTGTGGCGCAGGGCGTCTTCTTCAATCTCTATTTCCTGCTCTATCTGATCGCGCCCAAAACCGCACATCGGATCGTGGGATATCTCGAGGAAGAGGCCGTCATCAGCTACACGCAATATCTGGCCGAGGTTGATGCCGGCCATGTCGAAAACGTCCCTGCACCCCAAATGGCCATTGACTACTGGAACCTGCCTGAAGATGCGCGCCTGCGGGAATTGATCATTGCTGTGCGTGCAGATGAGGCCGGGCATCGTGACAAGAACCACGATTATGCCAATGACATTGCCGCAGGCCATCGCAACTGACCTGCTGCATTTTCTTGCTGCAAATACTCCACGGGGGGTGCGGGGGGTGTGAAACCCCCCGCACGTTCGGCTATTCCATCGCCTTGAAATTGAACGCGGCCCCTTCCTTGATCCCGGAAGGCCAGCGCGAGGTGACTGTCTTGGTACGGGTGTAGAATTTGAACGCATCCGGCCCGTGCTGGTTCAGATCCCCGAAGCCTGATTTCTTCCAGCCGCCAAACGTGTGATAGGCCAGCGGCACGGGGATCGGCACATTGATCCCCACCATACCGATATTGATCCGATGCGCGAAATCGCGCGCTGCATCGCCATCGCGTGTGAAAATCGCAGTGCCGTTGCCATATTCATGATCCATCGCCATGCCGATGGCCTCTTCATAGGTTTCGGCACGCACCATTGACAGGACCGGGCCGAAAATCTCCTTGCGGTAGATATCCATCTCGGTCGTCACATGGTCGAACAGATGCGGGCCGACAAAGAAGCCATTCTCATAGCCCTGCAGGCTGAAATCGCGGCCATCGACAACCAGTTCCGCGCCCTGTTCCACCCCGCTCTCGACCAGACGCAGGATGTTTTCCTTGGCCGCCGCTGTCACGACTGGCCCGTAATCCACATCATCGCCCGCTGTCCAGGGGCCGACTTTCAGCGCCTCGATCTTCGGCACCAGACGTTCGCGCAGGGCTTCTGCCGTACCCTCGCCCACAGGCACCGCGACCGAGATCGCCATGCAGCGCTCGCCTGCCGCGCCATAGCCTGCGCCGACCAGCGCATCTGCCGCCTGATCCATATCGGCGTCGGGCATGATGATCATATGGTTCTTCGCCCCGCCAAAGCACTGCACGCGCTTTCCGGCGGCACAGCCGCGCGAGTAGATGTAATGCGCAATCGGGGTGGACCCCACGAAGCCCACGGCCTGGATCGTTTCATTGTCAAGGATCGCGTCCACAGCGTCCTTGTCGCCATTGATGACCTGCAGCACCCCATCGGGCAGACCGGCTTCCTTGAAGATCTCGGCCAGCATCAGCGGCACGCTGGGATCGCGTTCAGAGGGTTTCAGGATCATCGCGTTCCCGCAGGCCAGCGCCGGGCCCATTTTCCACAGCGGGATCATCGCCGGGAAGTTGAAGGGCGTGATGCCCGCAACCACACCCAGCGGCTGGCGCATGGAATACATGTCGATGCCGGGACCGGCGCTGTCGGTGAACTCGCCCTTCAGCATCTGCGGCGCCCCGATGCAATATTCGATCACCTCCAGCCCGCGCTGCACATCGCCTTTCGCATCGACAAAGGTCTTGCCATGCTCGGATGAGAGCTTCTCGGCCAGCTTGTCCATATCACGGTTGATCAGGCCAACTGCGGCCATCATCACGCGGGCGCGTTTCTGCGGGTTGGTTGCGCCCCATTTCACCTGTGCGGCCGCCGCGCGCTCTACTGCGGCGTCCAGCTCTTCTTTCGACGCCAATGGCACACGGGCCTGCACGTCACCCGTTGCAGGGTTGAACACATCCGCGAAACGGCCAGAGGTGCCTGCAACGCGCGTGCCGTCGATCCAGTGTGATAGCTCTTCCATGGGGTCCTCCTCGGGAATATCGGAGCAGAAGATAGCTTTGCAATTTCGCTGTGAGAATGGGGAATTTCCCAAATTGGTCTTGCATTTTTGCAAACCCTGAGCATCCTGTCGGCGATGATGGATTGGGATGATATGCGGGTTTTCCTGGCGCTGGCACGCATGGAAAGCCTGGGCCGCGCAGGCCAGCAGCTGCGGCTTGACCCGGCCACAGTTGGGCGTCGTATCGCGCGGCTGGAAGACGAGCTTGGGCGCAGGTTGTTCACGCGGTCGCATCAGGGCTATGCGCTGACAGATGCAGGCACGCGCATGTTGCCGCATGCGATTGCCGCCGAAGGCGCGATGATGCAGGCCAGCACAGCAGAAGGCGCCGCGCAGGCCGGTCTGAGCGGGCAAATCCGCATAGGTGCGCCCGATGGTTGCGCGAATTTCCTGCTGCCGCAGGTCGTGGCGGCGATCTGTGCAGAGAATCCGGCGCTGGATATCCAGATCATCGCGCTGCCGCGCGTCTTCAATCTGTCACGGCGCGAAGCGGATATGGCCATCGCGGTGTCACGGCCGCAAACTGGCCGGCTGAGCGTGCAGAAGATCAGTGATTACAAGCTGCATCTGGCCGCGTCTTGCAATTATCTGGCGCAACATCCTGCGCCGCAGGACTCAGGCGGGCTGCAGGGTCATCGGATCATCGGCTATATTCCCGACATGATTTTCGACAGCGAGCTGGATTATCTGGCAGAGCTTGGGCTGGACCGGGTTGCCATGGGCTCGAACTCTGTGGCTGTGCAATTCAACCTGATCCGGCAGGGCGCAGGGCTGGGCGTGGTGCATGATTTTGCCTTGCCTGCCGATCCGCAGTTGCAGCGCGTGCTGCCGCAGAGTTTCAGCCTGACGCGCAGCTTCTACCTGATCCGCCACCTCGATGACCGGCATGTTCCACGGCTGAACCGCTTTGCGCAACGCCTGCTGCGCGGCCTGAAGCAAGAGCTGCAACGGCTTGAAACCTCTGTGCGGACGCGCGAAGCCCTTGCGCAGGATGCCAACAGTCCGTCTGTTCCGCGCGCCTGAGGGGCGATTTTCTCATGGCGGGCGGATTTGGTTTGCCTGTCTTCGCAACACATGTCCGGCGCTTTGGATTGACAAACTGCAAAGCCCCGTCAGCCATCCGGTCTGTCCTTGACTTATCTGCAGAATAAAGCGAAGCATCTATGAAACTTGGCCCGCAGAAGGCCGCATAACGAGCAGTGATCCCGACCCATGTGGCGCAAAGCCTGCAAACTTGCTGGTGCGCTGACGGTCATGGCTGCGCCACTCATGGCGCAGGATGCGCCCTCAGCGCCTGATCGACAGCGCGCGCTGTCCGCTGGCACCAGTGCTGTCTCTGAGACTGCCACGGTGA
>SKSL01000197.1 GCA_007123015.1 Natronohydrobacter sp.
AGGGGCCGTTTTGGTGCTGGCGGCAAACCAGGCCTGCAGCCCTGCGCGCAGCCGGGTTGCGATATTCTCGACCACGGGCAGGGCGTAAGAGGCAGCACCAGTCGGGCAGGCGGCCGCGCATTGCCCGCAACCGGCACAAATCTGCGGGTCAATCGCGACTGTATCGCCTGCTGATGTGATCGCGCCAGTGGGGCACAGGTTCAGACAGCGCGTGCAGCCTGTGAGCGTGTTGCGCGAATGGGCGCAGAGTTCGGGCGCGAAATTGATGAATTTCGGCTTGTCGAACGTGCCAGTCATCTGGCTGGCATCGCGCACCAGCTTTGCCACGGCCACAGGGTCGCGCGGATCGGCGCGGAAATAGCCGGGGCGCGTTTCATGGAACAAAGGTTGCGCGCCGGTCAGGTCGATCACCAGATCACAGCGCGACACGGCCCCGTCGCGGCCATCGTCAAACACAAGCTGCGCGCGCGAGGACGGGGCAGGGGCCGCATAGGCATCGACCGTCAGTTCAAACGCGCCCAGATGCCCGCTGCCCTTGCGGATGCGCCCTTGCAGCACGGGCCATGTGGTCTGACGCGGCGGTGTGATCTCGGCGCCCGGCAGCACCAGCACAGTGATATCCAGGCTTTCGGAAAGGTCCGCCGCCACGTCCAGCGCGGTCTGGTCGCGGCCAAGGATCAGGGCCACGCCATGGCTTTCCATGCTGACGATCTCGAAGGGCGTGGCTTCGGTTTCGGCCATGGCCAGAAGTGCGGCCATCTTCGGGGTTGCGCGCTTGCCATCGTCGGACCAGCCTGCAGTCTCGCGGATATTGGCAAAGCGAAGATCGCCCGTGTAGCCAGCGTCTTCGGCCAGTTCGGAAAATAGCGGGGCTTCCTGCGTACAGGCCACAGTGATCTGAGCAAATTCGCCCAAGGCCGCGCGGAAATGGTCCAGCTGGGCGCGGCATAGCTGGCTGGCCGGGCGCGGGTTCCCCCCAAGCGCCGCCGAGTCCGGCGTCATCGTGCCTTCACAATTGCAGATCAGACGGGTTTTCGACTTTGACATGGGACTTTTCTCGGCGCTCTGGCAGGACTAGGTTCAAGTGATATAAAGCGACTGAGGCACATTGAGTAGTGCTGAAACGTCTGATCGCCGGGAGGGGCCATGGACAGTATCACAGAGACTGCGCGCAAAATCCCCTTGCCGCCACCCTACACCCTGCATTGGCTGGAGCGCGGGGACGCGCTGGCCGAAGCTGTGCGTCTTGCGCCTGTGGAAGGGGCAGGGACACTGGTCGTGCAGCACACAGCGGGGGTGGTGTCCTTTGCTGTGGTGCTGGAACCCGAGCAACGCTTGAGCGAGTCGCAAATGGCCTTCGCGCTTGGCATGGTCGCGCTTGGCGATGCTCTGGCCGCGCATTGTCCGCCCGAACGCGCGGTGCGACTGGTCTGGCCCGATGAAATCCGTTTCGACAAGGCGCGGCTGGGGGGCGGGCGTTTCGCTGTAGCGTCGGGCGCGGGCGCGGGCGATGTGCCCGACTGGCTGGTCTTCGGGGCAGAGCTGATCGCGGATCGCGACCATCTTGCAGAGCCGGGGCGCTTTCCAGCTTCGACCTCGCTGAAAGAAGAAGCATTCGATCCTGTCGAAGATATCATCTCGACCTTCGCCAGTTACATGATGCTCTATTTCGACCGATGGGCACATGACGGGATCGAGGCTGTGACCAATCGCTATCTGATGCGCATCGACCCGCCGATGCTACGTGGTGTGCGCCGGATCGAAAGCGATCGGCTGGTTGAAATCTCGCCATCCGGCGGCGGCAAACGCTCGGCCCCGTTGCTGGAGAGCTTGGGCAGGACTGGCTGGCGCAGTGACACGGGGCCGAAGCTGTGACCCGCCTGCCGCGCACGATCCGGCTGGACCCGTCTGACAAGGTGGTGTTTGCGCAGGCCGCAGAGCCGGGCGAATGGGCCGTGGTCGGCACGTTCCTGTTCTGGGGCCGCGCGCCCGACAGCCTGTCGCGCAAGGAACAGATCGCGTTCCGCTCGGGCTTTCTGGGGGTCGCGAGTTTCGGCTTTTCGACGCTGGTGACTGTGCAGGACGCGCAGCCCGGTGAACGCGCCGCCTTGGTCGAGGCACTTGCGCAGCAGCTGGTCACGCATCTGGGCGCGCCCTCGCTGGACGCCGCGCGCCCGGCCGCCGAGGAAGAGGTCGCGCTGGCCGAAAGCCTCTGTGCCGATCACGCGCTCAACACGCTGATCGCGCTGCACCGCACACAAGACGGGGGCACGATCTGCGAGCAGTTCCGCACACTCAAGCCGCGTGATGAAACGGCGTTTTCGGGCAGCCATCTGCAAGGCCATGACCGGGCCTTCCATTTCATCGAGGAAGAGGTCGAGGATCATGTGGACCTGTTCAGTCTGAGAGGGGGCGACTGATGCCGGAATTCTGGGTGGCCTCTGGCCATCATCTGACCCGCTTGAACCCGCAAGGCCGGATGCTGGTCACGGATGAATTGATCCTTGCTTGGCTTGCGCGGCCCGAAGTGCTGCCGCCAGCGGATGCCTGCGCAGCAGAGCGCAATCTGCACAAGCGGCTAATGGATCAGCCCCGCGCGAAAGTCTCGGAGATGGAGCTGACCGCGCTGAAGGACCGGGATGCGCAGGAAAACTGGCGTTTTCTGTTGGGTCTGCGTGACCGGCTGTTGGCGGCTGGCACGATCGAAGCGGGCTATGCGCAGATCATGGCCGAAGGCGTCAGCCTGCCGCAGGTCTTTCTGTCGCAGCTGGTGCAACTGATCCTGCGCAATGCGCTCGATGGCTGCGACGACCCGCAGACCCTGCGCGCCGCCGAGTGTTTCTTCCGCCCGCAGCGCAGCCATATCAAGGATGACAAGCTGCTGCTGGCCGATGAAGAGCTGGTCGCGCTGTATGAGCAGGAAAAGCACGCCTCGCCCTTGACCGCGATGTTTTCAGGCGGGGTGGATGGGCTGGATGTGCTGGGCGGCGGCAATGACTGGACCTATTGGAGCCGCTCTGACGCGCATACGATGGTGCTGAATTTCGGCGGCGACCCTGAAGCGCGGCGCGGAATGGCGGCCGCGATTGCGGGTTTTCTGCGCCATATGCTGGGGCTGGATTGCACTGTCACGCCCGAGATGCGTGCCGAGAATATCGACCTGCGCTGGTTCATCGGGCTCGACCCGGCGGGCACGGCGATAGGCAATGCGCTCTGGAAAGGTGAGGCTTTGCCTGCGTCTCTGGTGGGGCTGTTCCGGCTGGAAACGGATGACACCCGCATCCGCGCGGATCTGCGCGGTCAGCCGATCTGGCTGATCCTTGGGCTGGGGCGCGATGGGGCGATCCGGATGAAACCGCAAAATCTGCTCACGGGCCTGCCGCTAGCAGAGCCTGTGCTGAACTGAGGGGGGAAGGCATGCCCGAACAGACCCTGCGCGTTGGTGTGCTGGCGATCCGCCGTCCCCCGGTGACCAAATGGGGGGGCGGAGAGTTGCGCGCCTGTGCTGTGCTGCCGCAAGAGCCCGACACAGCGCCCAAAACACATCTGACCACTGAGGCAGGGATCGAGACCTGGTATTTGGGCGGCCGCGATCTGGTGCTTTATTCGGGGGATACGGGCCATCATCGTGACAATCTGATGTCGGGTCGGCCCAGCCTGTGGGTCGCGTTGCGCGGTGATGATCCTGCCCGCGCCGAAGTGATCAACGTAACTGCCGACCCCTATGAAGGCGAAGGCTTTGCGGCTGATCTGGATCTGAAGGTCGAAGCCGTGCCGATGCCCGAGGCGATCCGCGAGACAGTCGCGGCTTTTGTCGAAGCGCATCATGTCGAGATGCCGTTCAAGAAACGCAAGCGGCTGCCCGCAGACCCCAATGCCATGACCGCGCGTGCCCCACGCGTGCTGGCCGAGGCCGATAAATGGGTGAACAACCCGCGCAAGAGGTAAACCATGGCGCAACCCCCTGAAGAGGACTCGTTCCTGTCGCGCTGGTCCCGGCGCAAGCGGGCGTCTGAAGATGTGCCTTTGCCTGAGGCCGCTCCGGATGAAGCTGTTTCAGCCGAGGAAACTGATTCGATTTCGGATGAAGATTTGGCCGCGCTACCCTCAATAGAAGAATTAACTCCGAAAACCGATATCCGCCCCTTTCTGCGCAAGGGCGTCCCCAAGACCCTGCGCAACGCGGCGCTGCGCAAGATGTGGATGCTCACACCGTCGATCCGCGACCATGCCGACCCTGCTGTCGATTACGCCTGGGACTGGAACACGCCCGGGGGTGTGCCTGGTGATGGGGCCGGGCCAACAGTGGAACGTGCGGCCGAGATGTTGCGCGATCTGGTCTCTTCGCGCCGCAATGCAGAAGACGAAAACGCACTTGAAACAGATGCTCTTACGCAAGCAGAACCTGCGCCCGAGCCGGTGGTTGCTGCAGTGCAAAAGCGACCTGAAACCGCCGGCGAAACTGCCTTCTCCCAAGCGCCGGATGCTGACCCGCCACCAAAGGCGACAGTGACTGAAGACAAAGAAAATCAGTCAACTAATGAGACTGACGTCCCACGCAGGCGACATGGTACCGCGCTGCCGTCCTAGACTTTGGTCGTACAAGTCTGGCGCTGAGAACAGACATGTATTGACTGGACAGACACAAATCATGACGTTACTCTTTGCATACTGCTGCATATTTTTGCAGATAGCGCGAACAGGACCTTGACAGTGATGACAGATAGCCAGCCCCGGACGGGGCCAGCAATCGATCCAATAGACACTGCGCGAAGCGAGCAATATCGCTTCATAGCGCGCATGTTGGCAGCCCCGCCTGATGCTGCATTGCTTGACCAGATCGCAGCGCTTGCCGGTGACGACAGCGCAATGGGACAAGCCTTTGCTGCGCTTGCCCGTGCCGCGATGCAAGCCGATGCGGACAAGGTCGCGCGTGAATATTTCGAGCTTTTCGTTGGTGTGGGCCGGGGCGAATTGCTGCCCTATGCCAGCTTCTATCTGACTGGCTTTCTGAATGAACGCCCGCTGGCTGATCTGCGCGGTGATCTGGCGCGATTGGGGGTAGCGCGGGCCGAAGGGCGGCATGAGCCCGAGGATCATCTCGCCCTGCTGTTCGACGTCATGGCCGATATGGCCGCAGGCGAGGTTGCGGCAGATGCGCAGTCGCAAGCCGTTTTTTTCGCGCGCCATATCGCACCTTGGGCTGCACAGTTTTTCGATGATCTGGCGATTGCGCCAAGTGCACAATTTTACCGACCGCTGGCCGAAATTGGTCGGCTGCTGACAGATATCGAGTCGCGGGCCTTTTCGCTCGCGGCTTGAGTAATCTTTGACGAAACCCGGATGCTGCAGAGGGGGGGCTGCAACATCCATCAACACGGGAGGGCTAGCATGGCTCAGGACAGACACAACCCGATCTCGCGGCGAGCATTCTTTGGCGTGGCCGCCACAGGGGCCGCTTCAACTGTTGCGATTACAGCGGGCAGCGCACGACCCGGCTTCGCGCAGCAGACCGGCAATGAGCGCACCCGCGCGCGCTATCAGAAGACCGAGCATGTCGAGACCTTTTACCGGACCAACCGCTACTATCCACGGGGGGAAAACTGATGCTTGTCAAACGCAGACATCGTGACGCGGCCACGACAGGCCGCCTGAGCCAGATCGTCGCTGGCATGGCCGCCAAACCCCTTGATCGTCGCAGCTTTCTGCGCGCCTCGGGGCTGACTGTGGGGGGGCTGGCTGCCATTTCGACCTTGGGCGCAGGCATGACCCGCCGGGTCGAGGCCGCAGGTTTCACGGATATGAGCCAGCCCATCGAAGTCAAGACCAATATGTGCACGCATTGTTCCGTGGGCTGTACGGTCAAGGCCGAAGTGCAAAATGGCGTTTGGGTGGGTCAGGAACCGGCCTATGCCAGCCCGATCAATCGTGGCACGCATTGCGCCAAAGGCGCGTCGGTACGCGAGCTGGTTCATGGTGACCGGCGCATCAAATACCCGATGAAGAAAGTCGGCGGCGAATGGCAGCGGATCAGCTGGGATCAGGCGCTGGACGAGATTTCCGAGAAGATGACGGAAATCCGGGGCCGCTCGGGTGCGGATTCGGTCTATCTGCTGGGTTCTGCCAAGTTCTCGAACGAAGGCGCCTATCTGTTCCGCAAATTCGCAGCCTTCTGGGGCACGAACAATGTGGACCACCAGGCGCGGATCTGCCACTCGACCACAGTGGCGGGTGTGGCGAATACTTGGGGCTATGGTGCGCAGACCAACAGTTATAATGACATCCGCAACGCCAAGACCGTGATCTTCATGGGCTCGAACGCAGCCGAAGCGCATCCAGTATCCTTGCAGCACATCCTTGAAGGCAAGGAGACACAGAAGGCCAATGTCATTGTGCTGGATCCGCGCTTCACGCGCACAGCGGCCCATGCGACCGAATATGTCCGCTTCCGTCCGGGTACGGATATCGCGATCATTCATGGGATGCTGTATCACATCTTCGAGAATGGTTGGGAGGACAAGGACTATATCGCCCAGCGCGTCTGGGGCATGGATCAGGTGCGCGAGGTCGTAAAGGATTACACGCCTGATGTGGTCGAGAACATCTCGGGCATTGACGGCGCGACGCTCAAGCGCGTGGCCGAGAAATTCGCCAAGGAACGCCCCTCGACCTTCATCTGGTGCATGGGTGGCACGCAGCACACGGTCGGGACGGCCAATGTGCGCGCCTATAACATCCTGCTGCTGGCCACGGGCAATGTTGGGTATGAAGGAACGGGCGCGAATATCTTCCGGGGCCATTGCAATGTGCAGGGCGCGACAGATTTCGGCCTCGATGTGGGGAACTTGCCTTGCTATTACGGTTTGGGTGCTGGCGCGTGGCGGCATTGGTCGCGCGTCTGGGACGTGGATTACGACTATTTCGTGAACCGTTTCGACGCTGTCCCGGCCAAAGGCGGTCGCGATGCGCGTACGCCCGAGCAGAATATGAACATCCCCGGCATCACTTCGACCCGTTGGTTTGATGCTGTGACGCTGGATGCTGAAGAGGTCGATCAGAAAGACAACATCAAGGCGATGATTGTCTTCGGCCATGGTGGCAACACAGTACCACGCATGCAAGACGCGCAGCGTGGGATGGATGCGCTTGATCTGCTGGTTGTGGCTGATCCCCACCCGACGACTTTCGCAGCTCTGCATTCACGCACAGATAACACCTATCTGCTGCCGATCTGCACGCAGTTCGAATGCGATGGCTCGCGCACAGCCTCGAACCGTTCGGTACAATGGGGCGAGAAAGTGGTCGAGCCGATCTTCGAGTCGGACACGGATTACTCTGTGATCTATGGTCTTTCGGAGCGGCTTGGTTTTGCTGATGAAATGTTCAAGAACTACGAGTTGGTGCAAGGCAAATTCGGCATGGAGCCGACCGCCGAGTCGATTCTGCGCGAGATCAATCGCGGCGCATGGTCCATCGGCTACACGGGTATCACGCCAGAGCGGCTGAAATCGCATATGGCCAATCAGGACAAATTCGATCTGGTCACGCTGCGCGCGCTGCCGGATGCACCTGAAGAGATCAAGGGCGACTATTACGGTCTGCCCTGGCCATGTTGGGGTACGGGTGAGCTGAAGCATCCGGGCTCGCATATTCTATACAACACCAATCTGCATCCGATGGAAGGGGGCGGGGCCTTCCGGCCGCGCTTCGGGCTTGAACGTGATGGCGAGACATTGCTCGCCGAAGGGTCATGGCCTGTTGGGTCCGAGATCGAGGATGGCTACCCGCAATTTACCTACGGCCTGTTGCGCCAGTTGGGTTGGGACAGTGATCTGACAGCGCAGGAACTGGCCGTGATCCAGCAGGTTGCAGGCAGCGACGAGGAAGAGGCAATGGATGCCGTGAGCTGGTCGCTTGACCTGTCAGGCGGGATCCAGCGTGTGGCGCTACAGCATGGTTGTGTGCCCTACGGCAATGGCAAGGCCCGCGCGGTCGCGTGGAACCTGCCTGACCCGATCCCGGTCCATCGCGAACCGATCTACACCGCGCGGCCCGATCTGGTGGCAAGCTATCCCACCAACCCGGATCGTCGTCAGCAGCGTATGCCGAATATCGGCGCTGTCGTGCAGCAGGATGTGGTGGATCGCGGGGTGTCCAACGAATTCCCGATCATCCTCACTTCGGGCCGTCTGGTCGAATACGAGGGGGGCGGCGAGGAAACCCGTTCGAACCCGTGGCTTGCGGAACTCAAGCAGGACATGTTTGTCGAGATCAACCCCGAAGACGCAGCCGCGCGCGGCATTGTCGATGGCGGCTGGGTCTGGGTGACCGGGGCCGAGGGGGCCTCGCGCGCCCGTGTCAAGGCGCTGGTGACCGAACGCGTGAACAAGGGTCTGGCCTTCATGCCTTTCCACTTCGCGGGCTGGTTCCAGGGCGAAGATCAGCGCGGCAAATACCCGGAAGGCACGGATCCGATCGTGCTGGGTGAATCCGTCAACGTCATCACCACTTATGGTTATGACCCGGTGACCGGCATGCATGAAGGCAAGGTCACGCTTTGCCAGATCGCAGCGGCATAAGGGAGGAATATACAATGGCACGCATGAAATTCCTCTGTGATGCAGATCGCTGCATCGAATGTCAGGCCTGTGTGACAGCCTGCAAGAACGAGCATGAAGTCCCATGGGGCATCAACCGCCGCCGGGTCGTGACCATCAATGATGGTCTGCCCGGTGAGCGCTCGGTCTCTATGGCCTGTATGCATTGCGACGATGCACCTTGCGCGGCGGTCTGCCCGGTCAAGTGTTTCTACACCACGGATGACGGGGTGGTGCTGCACAACAAAGACACCTGCATTGGCTGCGGCTATTGCAGCTACGCATGTCCTTTCGGGGCACCACAATATCCGCAGACCGCCAATTTCGGGACGCGCGGCAAGATGGACAAGTGCACCTATTGTTCGGGCGGGCCGGAACCGGACATGTCCCATGCGGAATATGTCAAATACGGTGCGAACCGCCTTGCCGAAGGCAAGCTGCCGCTATGTGCAGAAATGTGCTCGACCAAGGCGCTGCTGGCGGGCGATGGCGATATCATCGCTGATATCTATCGCGAGCGGGTCGTGACACGCGGCTATGGTTCGGGAGCCTGGGGCTGGCGCACGGCCTATGGCGACACTGTGACTGTGTGAGGAGCATGGCTTATGACGATGTTTTCGAAACTTCTGACCGCTTTCGGCCTTGTTCTTGCCTTGTCTTTCTCGGCCCCCATGGCTTCGGCGCAGATCAATCCGACCGAGCGCTCTGTTACTGAGGATTCGCTGTTCGAAGCGTTGGGCACTGCACCCGTGGCGGGTCGGACCACAATCCCGGATGCGCAAGCGGGCACGCTGATTAATGACGCCAACAAGGGCTGGGCCGCGCTGCAGGGCCAGACTCTGCACACACTCTCTATTGTCGCAGTCGTGGGCATGGTGGCAATTCTGGCATTGTTCTATCTGATGCGCGGCAAGATCCGCATCGACTCTGGGTTTGCCGGGCGCACGATTCAGCGCTTCAACTCAATCGAGCGCTTTGCGCATTGGACTCTGGCAAGCACGTTCATCATACTTGCGTTGACCGGTCTGAACCTGATCATCGGTAAATCGGTGATCCTGCCGCTCTTTGGCGAAGCCGCCTTCGGTACGCTTTCGACCTGGGGCAAGATCGCGCATAATTATCTGGCATGGCCTTTCATGGTCTCGCTCGTTCTGATCGTTCTGCTTTGGATCATTCACAATGTTCCGAACAAGGTAGATTTGGAGTGGATCAAGCAGGGTGGGGGACTGTTGAAGAAGGGTGTGCATCCGCCAGCGCGAAAATTCAACGCAGGACAGAAATTGATTTTCTGGTCCGTGGTGCTTGGCGGCGCAGCGTTGTCTTACACTGGGATCATGCTGCTCTTCCCGGGTGAAGCTGGCACTGCCGCAGATTGGCAATTCTACCAGACTATCCACGCCCTTGTCGCAGCCGCACTTTCGGCCATTGTCATAGCCCATATCTATATCGGTTCGGTCGGGATGGAAGGTGCGTTCGACGCAATGGGTTCGGGCGAAGTCGATGAGAACTGGGCCAAAGAACACCATTCGCTCTGGGTTGAAGAAGTGAAATCGACGCAAGAGCGCAACACCAAGCAAGTGGCCACCCCGGCCGAGTGATCGCGCCGGGCTGAGCATAAGAACCAGACCCGGCGCCAATTATGGGCCGGGTCTGTCTGACTGAAAGACAGGTCACGCATGAGCGGATCAGACAGCCTTGAAGAGCTTGAGTTGCGCGCAGCCCTGGACTCGATCCAACTGCCTGATGGCAGCGCTCTGGGAGGATCGGGCCGCGTTGCGGGTCTGAACATCTCTGGCGGCCGGGTCAGCCTGTCGATCCAGATTGCGCCGCAAGAAGCGCCCTTGTTCGTTCCGATCCGCGATCAAGTCGAGGCTCGTTTGCGTGCCCTGCAAGGCGTCACATCAGTTTTCGCTGTCCTGACATCAGAGCGCGCAGCGCCGCCTGAATTGACGATCAGAACGCCCGCGCCTGCTATAAAACCGGACCCTTTGGCCGCGATCGGGCATGTGATTGCTGTCGCCTCGGGCAAAGGGGGTGTCGGTAAATCCACCACGACGGTCAATCTGGCCTTGGCGTTGCGCGCTCAGGGCCTGCAGGTTGGGATCCTGGATGCTGATATCTACGGGCCTTCGCTGCCCACGCTTCTGGGATTGCATGGCAAACCGGGATTGGCACAGGGCCGCAAGCTGAAGCCGATGCAGGCTTACGGGCTCAAGGCCATGTCGATGGGGCTGCTGGTCGAGCCCGAGACCGCCATGGTCTGGCGCGGTCCGATGATCATGTCGGCGATTACCCAGATGATGGCAGATGTGGACTGGGGCGCGCTGGATGTGCTGCTGGTGGACATGCCGCCGGGCACGGGGGATGCGCAACTGGCGCTTGCGCAGGGGACACAGCTTGCCGGTGCCGTGATCGTCTCGACCCCGCAGGACCTGTCGCTAATCGACGCACGGCGCGGGATCACGATGTTCCGCAAAGTCGACGTGCCGATCCTGGGGATCATCGAGAATATGGCGCATTTCATCTGCCCCGATTGTGGCAGCAGCCATGCGATTTTCGGTCAGGGCGGGGCGGAGCTAGAGGCCGCGCGGCTGCGCGTGCCGTTTCTGGGTGCGGTGCCGCTGACCATGGCTTTGCGCGCAGCATCTGATGCAGGTCAGCCTGTCACGGCGCGCGACCCGTATGGCCCTTTGGGTCAGATTTATCAACAGATTGCCCAGGCCATGCTGGCCGGGCTGACCACGATGCCGCGGGCGCAAAGCCCCGGCCAGACCTGAGAAACAGGAGAGACCACCATGAAAGCCTTTGCTGCTGCCATCATCTTTTCCGGGCTTGTCGCCTTCATTGCTGCGAGTGTTCTGGAAGGGACGTATCAGCAACCCTCTTATTCGGCCTTCTCAACAGAAGGGGCTCGCGTTGACAATCCGGGGCACAATCTGATCGGCAACTGAACTGCATGAAACAACTGACGTTTGTCGCCTGTCTGGTCTGGGGCTTCCCAATGCTTGCGCAGGATCTTGCTGGTCACGGCGGACCTGTCGGGGCACTGGATCTGGCGGGGAACAAGCTGATTTCCGGCAGTTTCGACACGCGGGCGATCCTTTGGGATACTGGCACGTCCAGCGCGCAGACCATCACCCGCTTCCATGACGGGAATGTGACGCAAGTGGCCTTTCTGCCGGATGAGGGCTTCGTCACGGCTGGACAGGATGGGCGGATCGCGATCTGGGAGAGCGCAGGCCGCGCGCCTGACTTTGCGACGCCGCCGGGTGTTGCCGCGATCGCGGCATTGGCCGTGTCGGCCGATGGCAGGAAAGTCGCCGCAGGCTTCTGGGATGGGCAGGTTGTGATGCTCGAACGTGCCTCGGGGCAGGTCAGACAGCATCAGGCGCATCGCGAACGGGTCAGCGGTGTGGGGTTCCTGCCTTCGGGGGATCTGGTCTCTGTCGGCGGCGATTTCCGTCTTGTCCGCTGGGATATGGACTTCAACCCGCAAGCCAGCGCAGATCTGCCGGATCTGCCCAATGGTCTGCAGATCAGCAATAACAGGATCGCTGTCATCTTCGCCGAAGGGGCCTTGCGGCTGTTCTCGGAAGATACCGATTTGCTGCCGGAACGCTTTCTGACAGATCGCCCCCTGATTTCACTGGCGGCTGATGACGACGAAATAGTCGCCGGGGCAATTGATGGAACGGTCTGGGCACTTGCAGCGGACACATTGGCGCAGCGGCTTATGTTCCAGACTGCCAATGGTCCGGTCTGGGCGCTGGCACTCGATACGGATGCCCTGTTCAGTGCAGGCGTGGATGGCGTGATCCGGCGCTGGTCGCGCGCGGATGGAGAAGCGCTTGCAGCACCGATGACCGAGAGGCCGGTCGAGTATCAGGAAGACAGCCGCGGTGCCGAAATCTGGCAGGCCTGTGCCGTCTGCCATTCGCTGATCCCCGATGACCATAGCCGCGCAGGTCCAAGCCTGCATGGGATTTTTGGCCAGAGGATTGCCTCGCAGCCCGGTTATGATTATTCGCCCGCGCTGGAAGCGCTCGATATCATCTGGTCCCCGCGCACTGTCGCAGAGTTGTTCGAGCATGGACCCGAGGCCTACACGCCCGGATCACGGATGCCAGAACAGCGAATCGCCGCTGCCCAGGATCGAACTGCCTTGGTTGAATTTCTGGCACGCGCCAGTGCTGTCATGGACGTAGCCGACTGATCGCGCTGTGGGCGCTTGTTTTCCGTATTTCTTCGGATCACATTTGCGCCTATAGTCTTGTCGAAACAAGAGCGCTCCAGCAAGGGGCCTGTGGTGACGCCGGGGGTAACACATGATCCGATCTGAACTTATTCAGATTATAGCGGATGAGAATCCGCATCTGTTTCAACGAGACGTCGAGCGGATCGTGAATACGGTCTTTGGCGAAATCACCGATGCGCTTGCGCGTGGGGAACGCGTTGAGTTAAGAGGCTTCGGTGCCTTTTCGGTCAAGAAACGCGATGCGAGGATCGGGCGCAATCCGCGTACCGGCGAAAGTGTCGAGGTCGAGGCCAAGGCTGTGCCGTTTTTCAAGACCGGGAAGCTTTTGCGAGATCGGTTGAATGGAGTGGAGGGATAAGACTCTGATGATGGCGTTCATACGGTATGGGTTCGCGGCGCTGGTGGCTGCGGTGTTTGTCACAGTCGCGCTTGCGAATCGCGCGATGATTGATGTGAAGCTGCTTCCGGATGCGCTGGCGGCGCTGTTCGGGTTCAACTACATGTTCACATTGCCTCTGTTTCTCTTGTTGGCCGGTGCGGTCGGGATCGGCCTGCTTCTGGGCTTCATCTGGGAATGGCTGCGCGAAGCGAGCATCCGGTCGGAGGCTGCGAAATTGCGGCGTGAGAAAGACGCGATGCGCGAAGAACTCAAACGTGTCGAGCAGATGGCACCACAGACCCGCAAGGATGATGTGTTGGCCCTTGTCGAAGGAAAGTGACGTCATCGCATGCCCGCCCCTGTTGCTGTCAAGATTTGTGGTTTGACGTCGCCGCAAGCTGTGTCTGACGCAGTGGCTGCGGGCGCACGCTATCTGGGCTTTGTGTTCTTTCCGCGATCCCCACGCCATGTGGGCTTGGCAGATGCCGCACTTCTGACCCGCGCTGTGCCGACGGGGATTGCAAAAGTCGCTTTGACCGTTAATGCGGATGATGCTTTTCTGGATGCGTTACTGGCTGATATCCCTATCGACATTTTGCAACTCCATGGACAGGAATCCCCTGAGCGCGTGCGCGAAATTCGCGCGCGCACTGGCCTGCCGGTGATGAAGGCAGTCGGCATTGCAGAGGCTGCAGATCTCGACGCGCTTGACCGTTACGCCTCTGTGTCGGATCAGCTTCTGGTCGATGCCAAGCCACCGAAAGACGCATCAATCCCCGGAGGAAATGGTGTCAGGTTCGACTGGCGCTTGCTGACAGGCCGTGTCTGGTCGCGCCCGTGGATGCTGGCTGGTGGGCTGACGCCAGAAAACGTCGCGCAAGCTGTTCACTTGACTGGGGCGCAGCAGGTCGATGTGTCTTCAGGTGTGGAAAGCGCGCCGGGGAAGAAAGATCCGGCCCGGCTTCAGGCTTTCATGATGGCCGCGCAGCATGGAGTGCCTGTCAATTGAGCCCGCGTTCAATCGATCGCAAGCGACTCTGCTGGTTCTGATGTCGCGGCTGCCATGTGTCGTGTTTGACAGGCGGTTGAATAGCGTGGTGCCTCCATATTCAGGATAGCTTGCAGTCCGGCATTGCAATCGACCAGCTCCGAAAGCCAGACCTCATCCAAAGCAGCGTAAAAGGCTTCGACTGCCCGCGCAAGATGCGGGCGCATGACGCAATGCGCTTTGAGCGGGCAGGTGTTGCTGTCGGAAAAACACTCGATAAATGGCAAATCCGCTTCGAAGATGCGAAAGACCTCCCCGACACTGATCGACGCGGCCGGACGCGCCAGATGAAAGCCACCATGTCTTCCGCGTTGGGTGACAATGAACCCTTCCTGCCCCAATTTGTTGATCACTTGCGCCAGGTGATTTTCAGACGCATTGATCGTTTTCGCCGCATCCTGCTTGCGTACAAGACTGTCGCTATTGACGGCGCAGAACATGAGTGTGCGCAGGGCAAGATTGGTCTTGGTGGTCAGTCGCATCTGCGAACTCCTCGGTTTGTCGACATGTCCCGTCGGGACAAAAAGCTCTCCCACTGATGCCTGTTTTGCAGATCTGTGCCCTGCGGGCCTTGATCCGGATCAAGCAGCCAATTTCTGTCAAAGGCTTTCCGAACCCAGTTTGACATAGATCAAAGATTGCAATACACGAATATGAAATTGTGAACATATGTATGCAAAGCCTCCGGGAGGAAATTCTATGATACTTGACACGGTCACACCAAATCGCCGTGGTTTTCTGGGCCTCGCCGGAGCAGGGGGCGCTGCTTTGGCGCTCGGTGCAGGTGCAGCGCAGGCGCAGAAAGTGCGGACATCCGCCCGCATCCTGATCCTAGGCGCTGGGGCAGGGGGTGCGGCCATCGCCAACCGTCTGGCAGATCGGCTGGACGGGGCAGAGATCACGGTTCTGGATGGCAAGCAGGAGCATTGGTACCAGCCCGGCTTCACACTGGTCGCGGCCGGGTTGCGCCCGGCGAGCTATGCTACCTCATCGATCACGGGATGGTTGCCGCGCGGGATCACATTCGTCAATGAATATGCAGCCGAACTTGACCCCGAAGCCAACCGCGTCATCACCACAGGCGGGCAGCGGATCGATTATGATTATCTGATCGTCTCGACAGGTCTGACGCTGGACTGGGATGCTGTTGAAGGCTTCGATCTGAGCATGGTCGGCCCGGAAACTGGAATTTCGGCGCATTATGCCAGCCCTGAACTGGCTGAAAAGAGTTGGCACGCACTTGACAAATTCACCGATGAAGGTGGCGTCGGGTTGTTTGGCCGTCCTGCGACCGAGATGAAATGCGCAGGCGCGCCCGTGAAAATCTGTTTCCTCGGCGAAGATATCGCGACGACCAAGGGCAACCGTTCAAAATGCGACTTCATCTATAACGCGCAGGCGCAGAACCTGTTCGGCGTGCCTGTGATCCATCACCGCGTCCGCCAGATCATGGATGAACGCGACATCACCTATCGTTATCAGCATGTGCTGAAAGGCATCGATCTGGGGGCGAAGACAGCCACCTATACGACGCCGGAAGGCGAGGTCTCGGATAACTGGGATTTCATCAATGTGATTCCGCCGCAGCGCGCGCCGCAGGTGATCCGCGACTCGGGTCTGGCCTGGGCGGATCGTTGGGTCGATCAGGGCTGGATCGAAGTGGATATGCAGACTTTGCGCCATGCCCGCTACAGCAATGTCTTCGGGATCGGTGACATCAACGGTGTGCCGAAAGGCAAGACTGCGGCTTCGGTGAAATTCCATCTGCCTGTGGTCGAGGATCATCTGGTCTCTGAGATCGCCGGGCGCGAGGGTACGCGGATGTATGACGGCTATACATCCTGCCCGCTGATCACCCGTGTGGGGCGCGCGATGCTGGTCGAATTCGACTATCAGGACAATCTGACCCCGTCCTTCCCGGGTCTTATCGCGCCGCTGGAAGAGCTGTGGATTTCCTGGCTTATGAAGGAAGTCGCGCTGAAAGCCACTTACAACGCCATGCTGCGCGGTCGCGCCTGACAGAAGCCGGATCAAAGGGGGCTGCCGCCCCCTCGGCGGGTAAGCCCGCCTCACCCCTGCGGATATTTGGGCAAGGATGAAACCGCCGGGCCCAGAGAAAGGATGAGAGAATGGAAGAATTTAGCCTGATGACAATTCTGGCCGTGTTCGAAGAGATGTTCGGACGTGTGCTGTTCTGGGCCATGGTGCTCGTCGCGGTCGCGATCACAGTCGCTTATATCTATGTTCTGGTGCGTGATCGCACCATGTCGATGCGCAAGTTCCTGTTGGCGCAGCTGTCGATGCCTGTCGGCGGGGTCGCTGCAGTGTGGTTTGTGATGGCCATGACCAATTCGAGCTTTGCCGATATTGGGGGTCCGATTGACTGGATCGTCTTGCTGGGTGTGTTTGTGGCTGGCGCTATCGGCTTCGCGATCCTTGTCTATGTCGTGCAGTCGCTGGTGCGGGGCAAAGCCACCGAGGCGTAAGCGCGCGCCGATGATCCGGACGGCACTGCTGCCTCCCGCTTTGTGACCGTCTGAAGTGCCCGTGCCTTTCCTCCCGGAGGCGCGGGCTTTTTGTGCTTGGCACTGCGCGCGGTTTGCGGTTAGTGTCGCGTATATGAAGACCTTGACCTGCACCATCCCCTGCTGCATTTGCCGCTGAGTTTCTCGGCGGTTGGTCTTTTTGACATATCTCTCTGTCTGACAGCACCTTCCGCCGGGCCACCGCCCTGACGAGGACGCCATGACCGAGATCCGCCTGCACAATTCCCGCACCCGCCGGAAAGAGGCTTTCGCGCCTTTGGACGCTGAAAACGTGCGGATGTATGTCTGTGGGCCCACGGTCTATGACCGCGCGCATTTGGGCAATGCGCGGCCTGTGGTGGTGTTCGATGTGCTCTATCGGCTCTTGCGCCATGTCTATGGCGAAGATCATGTGACCTATGTGCGCAATTTCACCGATGTGGATGACAAGATCAACGCACGTGCCCGGGCGATGCAGGAGGCGGGTGACGCGCGGTCCCTCAACGAGATCATCCGCGCGCTGACCGATGAGACGATCGACTGGTATCACGCCGATATGGACGCTTTGGGCGCGTTGCGGCCCAGTCATGAGCCGCGCGCGACCGAATTCATCGTGCAGATGGTGGCGATGATCGAAGGGCTGATCGCCAAGGGTCATGCCTATGCGGCGGAAGGCCATGTGCTGTTCGATGTGCGGTCCTACCCGAACTATGGCAAGCTGTCGGGCCGCTCGGTCGATGACATGATCGCGGGCGCCCGCGTCGAGGTCGCGCCCTACAAGCGCGATCCCATGGATTTCGTGTTGTGGAAGCCGTCCAGCGCGGAGGAACCGGGCTGGGACTCGCCCTGGGGTCGGGGGCGTCCGGGCTGGCATATCGAATGTTCGGCCATGTCGCATGAGTTGCTCGGACCGGCGTTTGATATTCATGGCGGCGGGATCGACCTGCAATTTCCGCACCACGAGAACGAGATCGCGCAAAGCTGCTGCGCGCATCCGGAGGCGGATTTCGCGAATTTCTGGCTGCACAACGAGATGGTGCAGGTCGAGGGGAAGAAGATGTCCAAGAGCCTGGGCAATTTCTTCACGGTGCGGGATTTGATGACTGGTAATAGTCCGCACGGACGGCTTTCGGGGATGACAATTCGTCTAGCGTTCCTCCTGAGCCACTATCGAAGTCCCACCGATCTGAGCGGGCGGAAAGTGAAAAATTCTCGAGCGATCCTTATGGAACTATGCTCGGGTCTCGCGCAACTTGGAACAAAAGGATTGAAAGAACTGCGCCTGGCTGATCCGTTGGATGCTGTTGTCGAAAAGCTCGCTGATGATTTGGATACGGCTGGTGCACTTGCTGAAATACGAATTCGTCTGAAGCATACTCTTGGGCAATCTGTAACATCGGACTTTCTTTCAACCATCTCTACTTCTCTACAGTTGCTTGGCTTAGACCTGCGATCAATTGACTCGACTTATGATTTAGCAATTGCTCGCGATCGAGAGAACGGCCTTGTAGGGAAATACCCAGAAGCCCTAGAGCTTGCAAAGCACACCTTAGAGAATGCGCGAAAGGCAGCCAAAATATCTAGAGATTTTAGAGAAGTAGATCGAATCAAAGCAATTCTCGCGTCGAAGGATATCGAAGTCAGGATGTCCAATAGTGGTGTGGATCTGATACGGACTCCAGACTTCGATCCCTCGGTAATGGACTGCTTGATATGACCCATCCACACGTCACTGTCGCGCCCGGCCCGCACGGGAAGGAAGCGAAGCGCCCGCCCCGTGGGGGGGCGGGACGGGCGCTGCCCGCGCTTTGCGCGGGCTTGGTCAGTGTTAATGTGTTGCGCTTCTGGTCGAATGACGAGGCCCACCCATGACCCGCACGCGCCTCACCCTCTACGACACCACCCTTCGCGACGGCCAGCAGACGCAGGGCGTGCAATTCTCGACGCCGGAAAAGCACCAGATCGCCGCCATGCTCGATGCACTCGGCATCGACTATATCGAAGG
>SKSL01000151.1 GCA_007123015.1 Natronohydrobacter sp.
CCTCGCTGGCTTCAAGCCGGTCCGAGAGAAACCCCAGTGGGTAGCTGTCCCAACTGGCGATATCGAGATCCGCGCCCAGCTTGTAGTGATCAAAATCGGTGATCCGGCCCATGTAATTATGCGCAATCGGACGGTCCGAATGGCGGCGCAGGATCGCGACCTGCGCGCGGTTGAAAGTAGCGACCTGATCGGACGAGAAACGGCGAAAATCCAGCACATGGGCCGGGGCCGCTTCGGTGACAGTCAGATTGGGCAGGTCAATCTCATCGAAGCTGCGATATTCCATCGACCAAAAGACCGCGCCCCAGGCGCGATTCAAGGCCTCAACGCTCTGATAGCGCTGCGCCAGCCAGTCGCGAAACTCTGCGCGGGCGGCATCCGAATAGCTGATGACCGTATCATGGCAGCCATATTCGTTATCAGTCTGCCAGGCCGCGACATGCGGATGGTGCCCATAGCGTCCCGCAAGCAACGTCACGATGCGGCGGCAGTCTGCCAGATAGCCTGGATGCGAGAAACAGTAATGCCGCCGCGACCCGAATTTGCGTGGGCGTCCTTCAGCATCAATCGCCAGCATATCGGGATGGCGCGTCAGCATCCAGCGCGGGGGCGTGGCAGTCGGTGTGCCCAGCACCACCTTCAGCCCAGCGCGCCCCAACGTGTCAATCGCGCGGTCCAGCCAGTCGAAATCCAGCTGCCCCGGCTCCGGTTCCAGCCGCGACCAGGCGAATTCGCCGATCCGGACCCAGGTCAGTCCGGCCTCGACCATACGCTGCGCATCTTCGGCCCATTGGGCTTCGGGCCAGTGTTCAGGATAGTAGCAGACGCCCAGAATGCGCTTCATATCAGGCCTGTTTTTCCATGAGAGCGGGGGAGTTGAGTATTTTCAGCAAGAAAATGATCATAGAATGACCTGATGCTCGGGCTGGCCCTGTGCAATGTCGCGCGCACGAAATGTGGCCCCGTCGAGCGCTGAGGGCGTCTTGTGACCCTGTCGGGCGGTGGTGCAATAAAGGTCACGCAGCTCTGCCCCACCAAAGGCCGGGCAAGAGCAATGCGTGGCCGGCACGTCCACTGCCTGCACGAACTGCCCATCGGGGGCATAGGCCGCCACGCGTCCGGCCCCCCATTGCGCGACCCAGAACCGGCCCTGTGCATCGAAGACAGCACCATCCGGGCTGAGCCCTTCGCGCGACAGATCCAGCCAGCATTCCGGCGTGCCTTTGGGCCAGCCCTGTGCATCAAGCTGCACCCGCATGATCCGGCCCGTGGGCGTATCCGTGAAACAGGCGCTTTGCCCATCTGGCGGGAAAGAGATCGCATTGGTGATGGTGATGTCATCAAAGAGTGGCCGCAAGTCACCAGAATACCAGCGCCAGATCGTCCCGACCCCGGGCTGCGCCTGTTTGCCCATCGTGCCGATCCAGAAGCCGCCCTGCGGGTCGGCGCGCCCGTCATTGGAGCGGGTGACAGGGTTATCTGCCTCTAGCGCGCAAAGGGTTTGCTCGGCCCCGGTTTCCAGATCGAACAGGAAAAGACGGGTCTGACTGGCGATCAGGACGCGGGCTTCATCGACCCAGCCCATGGCCGAGACCATCTCGGGGAAGGCCCATGACCGGGCGCGGCTGTGCAGCGTGTGGCCCGTGATGTCGAACCAGAAGAATTCGGCGCGGACAGGATGCCAGAACGCACCCTCGCCCAGATCGCAGCGGATGCTGGTGAAGGGGGTCATGGCTTCGACCCCTGGCAAGTGGCATCCCAGGCGGCCACAGTGTCGCGGGCGCGCGCGCTCACGTCTTGTGCGGCCATGCCGGGCGCATAAAGCGCGGTCCCCAGCCCGAAGCCTGTCGCGCCTGCCGCGCGCCATTGAGAAAAATCCGCCGGACCCACACCGCCCACAGCATAGAGCGGACACTCGGCGGGCAGCACGGCGCGCAGGGCTTTCAGGCCACTTGCGCCAAGCTGGGCGGCTGGAAACAGCTTCAGCCCGGTTGCCCCGGCGCGCAGCGCGGCGAAACAGTCAGTGGCAGTGAAGACCCCAGGGAAGCTTTCCAGACCCGCCGCACGGGTGGCCGCGATCACGGCCGGATTGGTGTCGGGCGAGACGACGAGCCGCGCGCCGATGACGGCAAGCTGCTGCACTTGCTCAGTCTCCAGCACTGTGCCTGCGCCGATCAGCGCGCGGTCGCCACAGGCTGTGACCATGGCTTGGATGCTGTCGAATGGCTGCGGCGAATTCAGCGGCACTTCGATCCGCGTGATCCCGGCCGCGATCAGCCCCTCGGTCACAGCAACGGCTGCATCGGGTGTGATCCCGCGCAGAATGGCAATCAACGGGCGCATGTCTGGTCCTTCATCCGGGTTCGCGCGGCGGCAAGTCCTGCCAGAGTGGCCAGCGTGACGTCATGGGCCGCGACGGGCACGGACAGGCGATCCAGCGCGGCCGCATAGCTGCGTGCCAGTCCGCTTTCCCCCAGAATGGCGACACGCTGGCCCAGCCAATAGGGTTTGGCCGCGGCCAGTTCTGCACCGATCAGCAGCCCCGAGAGCCGCGCGCGGGCATGTGCGGGCGCAAGGTCCAGCAACAGCGCTTCGGCGCGCAATCCGAACAGCCGTGCTGTCAGGCGTTCGGGACGGTCGAGGGACAGCTCCAGTCCTTCGGTAAATCCGGCCTCATCCCAGCCCGAGAGCGAATGACGCAGGATCGAGTGCTGGCAAAGCAGCGCGAACAGCTCGCCTGTCAGGAAGGTCTGGAAGCTGACCACCTCGCCTGCGCTGACATGCACCCATTTCGAATGCGTGCCCGGCAGGCAGATCACGCCATCCCAGCCGGGATGCTGGGCCAGAAAGCCTGCGACCTGGGTCTCTTCCCCGCGCATCACATCGGCCGGGCTGGCCTGCTTGAGCCCCGGCACAATCCACAGCTCAAGCCGGGGATCCACAGTCGGGGCTTGCGCCAGTGGCATCGCCTGCGCACTGCAGGGTGTGGCGCGATACGGTGCTTCGACCCAGCCCTGCCGACTGCCCACCATGCCGCAGGCGATGACCTGCGTCACACGGCCCGGCCTCAGCCAATCGGCGCACAGGGCCAGAAGCGCGGGCTCGAACTCTGCCTGCGCAAGCCGCATCATGCCCTGATCAGAGGCGGCATGCGCCAGAACCTCTGACCCCTGCATTGCCCAGACGCGCAGATGCGAGCTGCCCCAATCGACCGCGATCCAGTCTGCCTGTGTCATCCTGTCACCACCACGCCACCATCAATGACCAGCGCCTGACCGGTCATCGCGCGGCTTGCATCCGACGCAAGAAACAGCGCGCCCCCGGCGATATCGGCCGGGCTGAGCGTATCGGGCAGGCATTGCCGCGCCAGATGCGCAGCCAGCCCTTCGGGGGTGACCCAATGCTCCAGCTGTTTGGGTGTCATCACCCAGCCCGGAGCAAGCGCATTGACCCGGATGCGATCCGGGCCGAATTCGCGTGCCAGGCTTCGCGTCAGCCCGTTCAGCGCCGAATTGGCTGCTGTATAAATGGGATAGCCTGCATTGCCCATCATGTAGCTGATCGAGGTGAGGTTGATGATCGACCCCGTGCCTGCGGCCTGCATCGCCGGGGCAACAGCTTGTATCGCATTCACATAGCATTTGAAATTGATCGCAAGCATCCAGTCCATGAAATCAGGCGTCACATCCGCGAGCGCGTGGCGCTGGTCATTGGCGGCATTATTGACCAGCACCTGCACTGGGCCATGCGCAGATGCGGCCTGATCGATGGCGGCTTTCAGCGCTTCGGGATCCGTGATGTCGCAGGACAGGAACAGCGGGCGGTTGCCAGTGGCCTGCTCCATGGTATCGCAAAACTCTGTGGCCTCACTGCGCTGCACGAAAGCGACACGCGCGCCCTGGCGCAGAAAGGCTTCGGTCAGCCCGGCGCCGATGCCGGATCCGCCGCCAGTGATGAAGACAGCGGCGTCTTTCAGGTCAGGATAGATTGGATGGGTCATCAATGGCTCTCTCGGGTGACAAGTCGCGTGTCCTTGCCGACAAGGAAATCGAGATCTGCGCCCCGATCTGCTTGCAGAACATGATCGACATAGAGTTTCGCATAGCCGCGCGTGTAATGCGCAGGCGCAGGCTGCCACGCGGCGCGGCGAGTGGCGAGTTCGGCGTCTTCCACCAGCAGCGTAAGCTCCCCCCGGCTGGCAGAGAGGCGGATCCGGTCGCCTGTGCGCACAAGCGCGAGCGGGCCACCGGCCTGCGCCTCGGGGGCGACATGCAGCACGACTGTGCCAAAGGCCGTGCCAGACATGCGCGCATCCGACACCCGAACCATGTCGCGCACGCCCTGTTTGACCAGTTTCGCGGGGATCGGCATGTTGCCCACTTCGGGCATGCCGGGATAGCCCTTTGGACCGCAGCCTTTCAGGACCAGCACTGTATCCGGGGTGACGGGCAGGTCATCGCGGTCGATCTCGGCTTTCAGCTGCTCGATGCTCTCGAAGACATAGGCCGGGCCTTCATGCTCCAGAAGCGCGTCGGTCGCTGCAGAAGGCTTCACGATGGCCCCGTCGGGTGCCAGATTGCCGCGCAAGACGCGCAGCCCCGCTGCCGGTTTGACCGGGTTTGACAGCGGGCGGATGACATCTTCGTTGAAGATCTCGGCGCCCTCGGCATAAGCGCTGATGTCGCGCCCCAGCACGGTGGTCGCGGGGCGCAACTGGCCCTGCAACTGCGCCAGAACAGCCGGTACGCCGCCAGCATAGGCGAAATCTTCCATCAGATATTGGCCCGAAGGCATGCAATTGACCAGAAGCGGAATGTCGCGGCCCAGCTCGATATCGGCAAGCGTCAGATTAATGCCCACGCGGCCGGCAATGGCCAAGAGATGTACCACAGCATTGGTCGAGCCACCGACCGCTGCATTGGCGAGGATCGCGTTTTCAAACGCGCCGCGTGTAAGAATGTCGGAGGGCTTGAGGTCTTCCTCGACCATCTCGACAATCCGTCGGCCAGTATGGTGGGCGAGCGCTGTGCGCCGCGCATCCACTGCAGGCAGTGCCGCATTGGTGGGCAAGGCCAGACCCATGGCTTCCGCGAGCGAGGCCATGGTCGATGCAGTGCCCATGGTCATGCACACGCCCGCCGAGCGCGACATGCCCGACTCGGCCGCCATGAAATCGGCAAGCGTCATCTCGCCCGCACGCACGGCTTCCGAGAATTTCCACACATCGGTCCCCGAGCCGATATCACGCCCGCGCCATTTGCCATTCAGCATCGGGCCGGAACTGACGACAATCGTCGGAATATCGACCGAGGCCGCGCCCATCACCTGCCCCGGTGTCGTCTTGTCACACCCGCCCAGCAGGACCACACCGTCGATCCCGTAGGCGCGGATGCATTCCTCGACATCCATCGCCAGCAGGTTGCGAAACAGCATCGCAGTGGGCTTCATCTGCGTTTCACCCAAAGAGGTCACCGGGAATTCGACCGGGAAGCCGCCTGCTTCCCAAACCCCGCGCTTGACCCCTTCTGCGAGGATGCGCAGGCCGGAATTGCAGGGTGTGAGTTCGGACCATGTGTTGCAGATGCCGATGATGGGGCGGCCGTCAAAAGCGTGATCAGGGAAGCCCTGGTTCTTCATCCAGCTGCGGTGGATGAAACCATCCTTGTCGACCTTGCCATACCAGTTCTGGCTGCGGCGGGGGTTTGTCATGTCAGGCCGTTTCGCGTGCTGTGGAGGTCGGAGTGAGTATTTGGAGCAAGAAAATGATCAGGCCGCTTTGCGTTTGTGGCACCAGTCGGGCAGCCAGTTGCCGTGGGCCTCGATCAGGTCATCGACAAGCGCGCGGATCTGGCGCAGGTCCAGTTCGGCGCTTGTATGCGGGTCCAGCATGGCCGCGTGATAGATATGGTCGCGGTTTTCCGTCA
>SKSL01000051.1 GCA_007123015.1 Natronohydrobacter sp.
CCATCGGCAGATGCGGCAGCCAGTACCAGCCAAGCGCGCCCCAGCCTGTGTCCTGCGCCGCGACGATTGCCCCGAAATTCATGCTGCCCGTCGAGATGATCACACCGATGATGATCAACCCGAGCGACACTTCGTAGCTGATCATCTGCGCGGCAGAGCGCAAAGAGCCAAGGAAGGCGTATTTTGAATTCGACGCCCAGCCGCCCATGATCACGCCATACACTTCCAACGAGGCGATGGCGAAGACGAACAGGATCGCGACATTGATATCGGCCAGCACCCAGCCATCATTGAACGGGATCACTGCCCAGGCCAGCACAGCCAGAACAAAGCTCAGAAGCGGCGCCAGGAAATAGACAGGGCGGTCCACGCCTGCCGGGATCACGACTTCCTTGACCACGAATTTCAGCGCATCCGCAAAAGTCTGCAACAGACCCCAAGGCCCCACCACATTCGGGCCGCGCCGCATCTGGACGGCCGCCCAGATCTTGCGGTCAGCATAGACCAGAAAGATCAGGCTGATCATCACGAAGCCGATCACCAAAAGCGATTGCGCAGCAATCAGCGTGGCGATGCCCAGTCCGGTTTGCAGAAATTCGTTCATTCGTCCCTCAATTCCTCATACCGTAGGGATGCCTTGGTCCCGGCAATCATCCACGATCACTTCAGCATCCATGTTGCGCAGGCCGGGCGGAATATCCGGCGAAATGACGAAGCCGCCATCCCCGATCCAGATATTGCCGGAGCGTGTGACATTGGTGCGTACATGCTGCGCGAAACTGTAGCCGCGGATTAGCGCATACTGCGCAGCAGCACAACGCGCATAGGCCGCAACATCGGCGCGGTCGCGCGCGCCACGCATCTGCACCAGAAAGGCAACTGTATTGCTGTCCAGCAGCAGTGTATCCACGCCAAGATATTCGGCCCGATCCGGCGGCGAGAGGATCGCCCGCGCTGCATTATCCCGCGCACAGGCCATCAATGCACTGCCAAGCAGGGCAAAGAGGATGGTTGCGGGAATGATCTTTGCCATCGCCAGACTACTCAGCCGCCATAGGCGTCGCCTGACGCTCTTTCGCCATGCGCGAGAGTTCCGCCATCAGGCTTGAGGCCCGTGCAATCGGATTGGTCAGGTAGAAATCACCGACAGCATTACGGAAATCCGCTTTGCCAAGCGGGCCCGGTTCCACCGCCTGCCAGTCATTGTCCGGCACAATATCGATATCGGCCAGATGCGGCACTGCAGCCGTCAAGTGTTTGCGCAAGGCAGGCAGTGAATCGAAGGGCAGCGTGGCACCCAATTCGCCCGACAAGGCCCGCAAGATCGCCCAGTTTTCCTTTGCCTCGCCCGGTGCGAAACCTGCGCGGAAAGCCATTTGCGGGCGGCCTTCTGTATTCACGAAAATGCCCGATTCTTCCGTGTAGGCAGCCCCCGGCAGGATGATATCTGCGCGATGTGCGCCCCGGTCGCCATGGCTACCCTGATAGATGACGAAGACCCCCGGCGCGACGTCGACCTCATCTGATCCAAGATTATAGATGACCTCTGCACCCTCGACGGCGGCCTTGATCCCGCCCTCGGTGGTACAGCCTGCATCCATCGCGCCGACGCGGGCGGCGGCCGTGTGCAGAACCATCAGTTTCGCGCCGGACTTCTCGGCAATCGCCTGTGCCTGCGCCAAGACCGCAGCGCCATCGGCTTCGCGCAACGCGCCCTGCCCCACGATGACGACGCAAGTCTTGTCAGCAAGCTCGGACATATCCAGCCCTGCCACATGCGCGAGCGCCGCGCGATCTGTGCCCATATGTTCATACTCATAGGTCAGGTCCGCAGCTTCACCCACCAGCACCACATCCGCGCCAGCAAGCCAGGCCTTGCGGATCCGCGCGTTCAGCACCGGTGCTTCCAGTCGCGGGTTCGTCCCGATCAGCAGCACCTTGTCGGCATGGTCGATATCCTCGATCGCCGCAGTGCCGACATAGGCGGAACGGTTCCCGGCAGGCAGATGCGCACCATCGGTGCGGCATTCGACTGTGCCGCCTTGCGCTTCGATCAGCAATTTCAGCGCATAAGCCGCTTCGGTCGAGACCAGATCCCCAACCAGCCCCGCGACCTTCTTGTCCTTCATCGCGCCTGACACAGCCGAGAGCGCTTCCCCCCAGCTTGCAGGGCGCAATTTGCCATTCTCGCGGATATAGGGCTTGTCCAGACGCTGCCGTTTCAGCCCGTCCCAGACATAGCGCGACTTGTCCGAGAGCCATTCTTCATTCACCCCGTCATGGTTGCGTGGCAATATGCGCATGACTTCGCGGCCTTTGGTGTCGACACGGATATTGGACCCAAGCGCATCCATCACATCAATGGTTTCGGTCTTGGTCAGTTCCCATGGCCGGGCGGTGAAACTGTAGGGCGCCGAGACAAGCGCGCCCACCGGGCACAGATCCACAATATTGCCCACCATTTCAGAGTCGATCAACGCGCCCAGATAGGTCGTGATCTCGGCATCCTCACCGCGACCAGTCTGGCCCATCACTGACACGCCCGCCACTTCCGTCGTGAAGCGCACACAGCGGGTGCAGGAAATACAGCGCGTCATATGGGTTTCGACCAATGGGCCCAGTTGCAGATCTTCCACCGCCCGCTTCGGTTCGCGGTAGCGCGAGAAATCGACGCCGTAAGCCATGGCCTGATCCTGCAGATCGCATTCGCCGCCCTGATCGCAGATCGGGCAATCGAGCGGATGGTTGATCAGCAGAAACTCCATCACCCCTTCGCGCGCCTTCTTGACCATCGGCGAATTGGTCTTGATCACCGGGGGCTCGCCTTTTGGGCCGGGGCGCAGATCGCGGACCTGCATCGCGCAAGAGGCCGCAGGTTTGGGCGGACCACCCACCACTTCAACCAGACACATCCGGCAGTTCCCGGCAATCGACAGCCGCTCATGGTAACAGAAACGCGGAATTTCGATCCCGACCTCTTCGCAGGCCTGAATCAGCGTCATCTCGACCGGTACTTCGATCTCGTGATCGTCGATGATGATCTTGCGCAATTGGGACATGATTCACCTTTCCCGCAATTGTCGTCCAAGCGCTGTGCGCTGGGCAATTTCGTTGCGCGCATAAGCGCAGATTTCTCTTTCACTGAACGGATCCGACACGCCCGCGCGCAGCAGATGCTGTCTGACCACCTCGCGCATGCGATCCTGCTCACCTTTGTCTTCTACAAAGGCCTGTATCTCGGAACGCGAATAGCCAAGGCCCCGTGCTTGATTATAGAGACCAAGGAAAAAGCTCACGCGCCGCGCCCGGCCCGGGGGCTCGATTTCCGGGCATGTGTCGGTCACATGCTTGATGATGGCAGCTGTGAACAGCCCGTTATAGATACCCGTATGAGCGCGCAGCGCATCGTTGATCTCGGACTGAGTTTGCGCTGCTGATGCAGCGCCGGTCAGAAGACCAGCAAGGGCGAGGGCAAGACATGTCGTTTTCATGGGCCTACTCCGCTGCAGCAGCACAGGACCGCTGCTTCCAAAGTTGCGCCTCGGCCAGCCAGTCCCAGCCAAAGGCATGATCACTGGCCCCATGTGTTTTCATATGGTCAAGTCGCGCCAGACCCTCCTCCAGGGTCGGACGATGCCCTGGTGCGACCCACCACATGACAAAATGCTGCGCGCCCAAGACCTGAAACCACTCGGCCCGACGGTCGTAGAACTGCCGGTGCACAGTGTTCCAGACAAAAGCTTCCAGCGCCGCCACATCGGTCCAGACTGTCAAGTTGGACACGAATTGCGGATCACCTGCTATACACGTCTCGGTGTTGCCCCGGCCCGGTTCGCCCGAGCCTTCCATCATCCAGATGAAACCGGGGCTGCGCTTGCCGATCCCGTTCACCCGGTCGAGATTTGCCATGAACTCGGCCACGCGCGCATCATCCACCGGCGCGATCAATCGCCCGATATTGAGTTGCGCGAGATGGCGAAGTTCTGACATCACTTACTCTGCCGCAATCTTCGTCAGGCGCCCGGCTTTCTGAGCCTTGATACGGTCCTCGATCTCATCCCGGAAATTGCGGATCAAGCCCTGCACTGGCCAAGCGGCCGCATCACCCAATGCGCAGATCGTATGCCCCTCGACCTGCTTGGTCACATCCCAGAGCATGTCGATTTCCTCAAGCTCGGCTTCGCCGCGTACAAGCCGGTCCATGACCCGCATCATCCAGCCTGTCCCCTCGCGGCAAGGCGTGCACTGGCCACAGCTTTCATGCTTGTAGAAGGCGGACAAACGCCAGATGGCTTTGACGATATCGGTGCTCTTGTCCATCACGATCACCGCCGCCGTGCCCAAGCCCGAGCCAAGTTCGCCGCGCAGATAGTCGAAATCCATGGTGGCGTTGCGCATGCTTTCACCGCGCACGCAAGGGACGGACGAGCCACCGGGGATCACAGCCAGAAGATTGTCCCAACCGCCCCGGATGCCGCCGCAATGGGTCTCGATCAGGTCCTCGAAACTGATCGACATGGCCTCTTCGACCACGCAGGGCTTGTTCACATGGCCAGAGATTGCAAAGAGCTTGGTTCCAGCATTGTTGGGCCGCCCGAAGCCCGCAAACCACGATCCACCACGGCGCAGGATTGTCGGCACGACAGCGATGGATTCCACATTGTTAACCGTCGTCGGGCAGCCATAAAGCCCGGCCCCCGCCGGGAAAGGCGGCTTCATGCGTGGCATGCCCTTGCGCCCCTCCAGGCTTTCCAGCAGCGCAGTTTCTTCGCCACAGATATAGGCCCCTGCCCCGTGATGCAGGTAAAGATCGAAATCCCAGCCCGAGCCACAGGCATTCTTTCCGATCAGACCGGCTTCATAGGCTTCATCAATCGCGATCTGCAACGCTTCCTTTTCGCGGATATATTCACCGCGAATATAGATGTAACAGGCATGGGCATTCATCGCGAAAGACGCAATCAGACAGCCCTCGATCAGCGTATGCGGATCATGGCGCATGATCTCGCGATCCTTGCAGGTGCCAGGTTCGGATTCGTCAGCATTGACCACCAGATAAGCGGGCCGCCCGTCGCTTTCCTTGGGCATGAAGGACCATTTCAGACCGGTCGGGAACCCGGCCCCGCCGCGCCCACGCAGGCCCGATTGCTTCATCTCGTCAATAATCCAGTCGCGCCCCTTGGCCAGGATGCCTTTTGTGCCGTCCCAATGCCCGCGCGCGAGCGCCCCTTTCAAAGAGCGGTCATGCATCCCGTAGAGGTTGGTAAAGATGCGGTCCTGATCCTTAAGCATATGCTTGCCCTCTCTGTGCCCCTAGCGCCCGTTCTGCCGGGCTCGCCAGACGCGAAATGTCACGATCAGCGCGAAGGCGAAGGCCGCCAGCGCTGCGAAGTCGATCAGGAAGGCGTAGCGCGGATCCCAGCCGTAATCCCGCCCGATCCAGCCCAGCACCACCCAGCCCACGATCGCCGCGCACATCACCACAGCGGCAAGCCGGGCTTGCTGCGCGAGGGCGAGGTCCTTGGGCGAGGGTTTGGTCATGCACGCGCATCCTGTCCTATTGCTGCTTCGAGAACTCGGTCTCGCCACCAGCGGCGAGGACCTTGGCCTGTTCGATCCAGCCATCCCGCTCGATCCGGCCCTTGAATTTCAACTTGTCATCGACCCAGGCGATTTCGTCAGCGGTCCAGCTTGCGACCTGCCAGAAATGGAACACACCCAATTCGTTCAGCAGTTGCTCAAGCTTGGGCCCGACACCTTTCAGCTTTTGCAGATCATCCGCCTGCCCGCGCGCCTCAGACAGCATTTCGGGCTTGGTCCCGGTTTCTTCTGCACCCTTGGCCACGGCTTCGGGCTTGGCAGTCGATTTTCCCGGCGCTTCCTGCTTTGACACACCTGTTTTATCTATCGGTGTC
>SKSL01000190.1 GCA_007123015.1 Natronohydrobacter sp.
ATCAAGTTGCTCCAGTCCTGTCAAGGGCGCAGGCGCAGCAGGCGAACGGGTGGGTGGGTGGGGTGCCGCCTGCTGCGCCTCTACCCCGATACCCTTAGACCTAGCGGCCCACTTCGGTCCGTCCACGCCGGTCATGGCGCAGACTTGCATAGAGCACATGATTGCGCCAGCGCCCGTTGATCTGCAGGTAGCTTTGCGCAACCCCTTCATATTTGAACCCGGCACGTTCCAGAACCCCGCGCGAGGCTTCATTCTCGGGCAGGCAGGCGGCTTCGATCCGCGACAGATCCATATGGATGAACGCGTGCGTCACCACAGCCCCGATGGCTTCGCGCATATAGCCCTGCCGGGTGAAAGGCGCGCCCACCCAATAGCCTAGAGTGCCAGCCTGCGCAGGCCCGCGTCGGATGTTGTCAAGCGTGATCGCGCCCAAAAACGCTGAATCATCCGTGCGAAAGATGAAAAGCGGCAGGGCCGTATCTGCCTTGAAACACCGGGCAGCCCAGCTCACACGGTTGGTAAATGCCCGACGTGTCAGGTGATCCTCTGACCAGGTCGGCTCCCATGGGGTCAGAAACCATGCGGATTGCCGGCGTAATTCGGACCAGGCTCGGAAATCCGTATGCTGCGGCAAACGCAAGGTCAGGCGCTCTGTCTCAAGCCGCAGCTTGCCGCGCAAGCCGAGCATCAGGCTGCCAGTCTTTCGCTCAGATGCAGCAGGCGCGGCGCGCGTTTTATGGGACCGTAAAGCGCCAGCGCCATGTGACTTTCGCGCAGCATGCCTTGTGCATGCCTGCGTACGCCCTGCATCGACACTGCGTCGATTCTGGCAATGGCCTCGGAGATATCCGGAACCCGCCCCCAGATCGACAGCAGCTTCGCCAGACGTTCCGCGCGTGCAGACGGGCTTTCCAACCCCATCAAGAGCCCGGCTTTCATCTGCGCACAGGCGCGGGCGACCTCGGCCTCGGTCATGTCTTCGGCGGAGCGCTTCAACTCGTCGATGGTCAGTTCCGCCAGTTCGCCCACTTCCTCGGCACCTGTACCTGCATAGATCGTGATCATGCCTGTGTCGAAATAGGCGCCCGATTGCGCGAAAACCGTGTAGCACAATCCGCGATCTTCGCGCAGCCGCTGAAACAGCCGCGAGGACATGCCGCCGCCAAGCGCATTCGCGAAAATCTGCGAGGCGTAGAATTCTTCTGACCGGTAGTCGGGGGCTTCCAGCGCAAGGGTGAAATGCGCCTGCTCCAGCATGCGATCTTCGCGCCGCTCGCCATTGTGGAAGCGTGCAGACGCGGCTGGATGCGCAGGTCTGGCGGCCAGATGCCCGAAAAACCCTTCTGCCATGCGCACCAGGGCATCGTGATCGACAGCCCCCGCAGCCGCAAGGATCATCTGGCCAGGGCCATAGTGGGCGCTCACAAAGCGGCGCAAATCGTCTTCGGTGAAACGGGCGACTTGCGCCGACGGCCCCAGAATAGAGCGACCAATAGGCTGGCTGGGATAGGCGGTTTCCTGCAACCAGTCGAAGATGATGTCATCGGGCGTGTCGAGCGCCTGCCCGATTTCCTGCAGGATCACGCTGCGCTCGACCTCGATCTCGCGGGCCTCAAAGGCCGGGTTCAGGACGATATCGGCCAGCACATCGAGCGCCAGCGCGACATCAGGTTTCAGCACGCGGACGTAATAGGCCGTCATCTCGCGCGAAGTGTAGGCATTGATATAGCCGCCCACATCCTCGATTTCCTCGGCGATTTGCAAAGCGCTGCGCCGTGCCGTGCCCTTGAACGCCATATGTTCAAGGAAATGCGCAACCCCGTTCTGATCCTCGGCCTCGTGTCGGGCACCCGCTTCGATCCAGATGCCGACCGTAGCGGAGTCAAGCGCAGGCATATGCTCCGAAACGATGCGGAACCCGTTGGACAATGTTGTGACCTGAACACTCATCTGCGGATCGCCCCCCGGATATGGGATTCAAGCGCGGACAGTTCATTGGGCAGGCGCGTCACGCGTTCGGGCCGCGCAAACAGATCGGCCATGCGCTCGGGCAAGGCAGGGCGCGCACCTGTTGCGGCCTTGACAGCGTCGGGGAATTTTGCCGGATGGGCCGTCGCAAGCGTGATCATCGGCGTGGCCGACAGATGCGCCTCGGCCACATGCACGCCGACAGCAGTATGCGGACATAGTATTTCCCCGGTCTGGACCGCCAGCCGCGTGATCGTGGCGGCGGTCTGATCTTCCGAACAGCGCCCCGAGGCAAAAGCCTCGCGCAGATATTCAAGTGCGCCCTGGCTGATCTGGAATCCGCCTGTGGTTTTCAGCTCATCCATCAGCTGTGCCACTGCTGCCCCGTCGCGGTCAAAAGCATCAAACAGCACGCGCTCGAAATTGGAACTCACCTGAATATCCATCGACGGGCTGATCGAGGGTTTCACGCCATCGGTGACATACCCACCTGACAAGAGCGCACGGTGCAGAATATCGTTCTGATTGGTGGCCACCACCAGCTTCTCGATGGGCAGGCCCATGGCGCGCGCGATGTAACCTGCAAAAATATCTCCGAAATTGCCCGTAGGCACTGTGAAGCTGACCGGGCGGTACGGGGCGCCCAGACTGACAGCAGACGAGAAGAAATAGACCACCTGCGCCAAAACGCGCGCCCAATTGATCGAATTCACGCCTGCCAGCCGCACCTCGTCGCGGAAGCTGAAATCGTTGAACATATCCTTGACCAGCGCCTGACAGGTGTCGAAATCCCCATCGACCGCCAGTGCATGCACATTGGCATCCTCCGGCGTAGTCATTTGACGGCGCTGCACCTCGGACACCCGCCCATGCGGATAAAGGATGAAGACGTCGACATTATCCAGCCCGCGAAACGCCTCGATCGCCGCCGACCCGGTATCGCCCGACGTCGCGCCGACGATGGTCACCCGATCCCCGGACCGCGCAAGCGCCGCCTGAAACAGCTGCCCGATCAGCTGCATCGCGAAATCCTTGAAGGCGAGCGTCGGGCCATGGAACAGTTCGAGCAGAAAGTGGTTGGGGGCAAGTTGCTTGAGCGGCGCGCGGGCCGGATGGCCGAAACCGGAATAGGCGAGGGCGATCAGCGCGCGAAATTCATCGTCATTGAACGTGTCCCCGATAAACGGGCGCGTGACAATGTAGGCCTGCTCTTCATAGCTCAGCCCTGCAAGGGCAGCGATTTCGCCCAGGGTCATGGGCGGCACATGATCGGGCAGGTAGAGCCCCCCGTCACGGGCCAGGCCTGTCAGCATCGTGGCTTCGAAATCCAGCACCGGGGCGGCCCCGCGCGTCGAAATATAGTGCATCTTGCAGATGATCCCTAGTCGCGTCGCGTCCTGATACGCCACAGAAAGAAGACTGTCATCCCCGCCCATGCGATTGCCATCAAAAACCACTGCACCGCATAGCCCAAGTGCGGATCAGGGATCGAGACATCAGAGACCGGGACCGGCGATATGCGCTCTGTCGCGGGCAGCGAGGCGCGCAGAACCAGCAACAGCGGCTCTGTGCCGAGACGTTGCGCCATGTCATCGACATCCCGGCCAAAGGCCAGATTGCGCGATGCATCATAGTCGGGGGTGTGGCGGTTGATGTCGCGCGGCCAGTGCAGATTGCCGATCAGTTGCACGTCTTGCCCGTCATCCAGCGACAGATCACTGCGCACCGCTTCGGGCAGAAACCCCCGTTCCACCAGAATACGGCGGCCGTCATCAGTCTCGAACGCTTGCACCAGATGGAAGCCCGGACCCTCTGCGCGTCGCGCCGAGAGCACGAACAGATGCTCTGGCAAGAACCGACCAGCAGCATGCACTGGCAGATAGCGGTGGCGCTCAGGCTCTGGCCTGTGCGGAAGCGCGATGGGTGCGTCGAAAATGCGCTGCTCCATCTCGGCGATCAAAGCAGCTTTCTGATCAGCACGGTCAAGCTGCCACAGTCCAAGTGACACAAGAATGGCTGTGCCAATCACCCCGAACAGGGCCGGTATGATCATTTCGCGCAGCATCGCACGTCTTGCCCCTTCGCAATGCAAAAACGCGCACCAGTGGTGCGCGCTCGGCGTGTCGCGCGCCCAAGAGCGCGCGGCACCAAACCCCGGTTACATGCCCCAGATATAGACGGCAAAGAACAGGAACAGCCAGACCACATCGACGAAATGCCAATACCAAGCCGCAGCTTCAAAACCCACATGGCGCTCTGCTGTGAAATGACCCGCGCGCACACGGAACCAGCAGACTGCAAGGAAGATCGTCCCGATGATCACATGCACCCCATGAAAGCCAGTGGCCATGAAGAAATTCGCGTAGAACACGTCACCAGCAAAGGAATATCCGCGTTCCGTGACCAGATAGAGATATTCATAGCCTTGCAGGAAGGTGAAAGCGACGCCCAACACGACCCCGATCAGCAGCCCCATTTCCACATTCTTGCGCGACCCGCCATGTACCAGTTCGTGATGCGCCCAAGTGACTGCGCAGCCCGAAAGCAGCAGAACCAATGTGTTGATCAGCGGCAGATCAAACGCATTCACCGCATAAATGGCGGGCTGTACATATTCGGTTCCAATATAAGTATACATCGGATACATCGCGTGCTTGAAAAAGCTCCAGAACCATGCAGCGAAGAACATCACTTCCGACAGGATGAACAGGATGAAGCCGTAGCGCAGACCGATCACCACCACAGGCGTATGGTCACCGGAATGCGATTCGATGACCATTTCCTTCCACCACTCGAACATGACATAGAGCACCCCGGCCAGCCCGATCAGGAATAGCCAGGGGCCGCTGTCATGCATCCACAGCACAGCACCAAAGAGCATGACAAAGGCCGAAATCGCGGCCGCGAATGGCCATATCGACGGGGGCAGGACGTGGTAATCGTGGTTCTTGGCGTTGGCCATGATCTTGAGTTCCCTCAGGTTATGCTCGGTCTTGCGCGCGAGTTCAGTTTGTCATTGCGAGGTCCGGCGCAACATAGTCGTCCGGAATATGCGTCGGATGGAATGTATAAGACAGCGTGATCGTGTGCGTACCGCGCGCATCGCGGTCGCTCAAGATATCCGGATCGACGAAATAGGTGACGGGCATCATTACAGTCTCACCTGGCTGCAAGACCTGCAACTCGAAGCAGAAACAGTCGATCTTGGTGAAATACCGGCCTGCTTCATAAGGCGAGACATTGTAGCTGGCAGTCCCGGCAATCGGCTCGTCTGTGGGATTATGCGCCTCATAGAAAGCCAGTCCGACTTCGCCGATCCTGATTTCATGTACCCGATCCTCTGGCTTGAAATGCCATGGGAAATCCCGCGCGACCGACGCATCGAACCGAATGCGCATGGTCTGGTCAAGGATTGTGTCAGGCGCGATCTCGGCTGTATTGGTGGTTCCGCCATATCCGGTCACGCGACAGAACAGGTCGTACAGCGGCACAGCGGCCCACCCCATACCAAACATGAATGTAACGACACCGACAGTTTGCAGCGTCGTCTTTTGAATACCACTCAGACGTTGCCAATGTGCGATCATCTTTGCTGGAACCTCACGTGATCAGGGTCAAGAGACGGGCGGTAGCTGTGGTCAAATGCCTCAAGACTGGACCCGCCCGACACTTTGGCGATGGTCAGACCAAAAACGAGGCCGATGAACAGAACAAGCGTCACGGCAAGCCCAACATTTCGGCCCGAGCGGCGCCTGTGCAATTCATGTTCGCGGGTGATGGCCATCAGAAGACCTCCAGGATTTTGAACTGGGACGCGAAGTCTGC
>SKSL01000235.1 GCA_007123015.1 Natronohydrobacter sp.
CGCCCGATGATGCGCGCGGCCATAGCCATGTTCATCCAGAATGCGGTCCGGATCCGCCGTGAAGCCGCGATAGGCAAAGAACATCGCCTCGATGCCCTTGCGCAGCTGTTCATCGGTCAGGAACAGCAGGTTCTCTCCCCCGATCGTGTTGGAAGCGCGTTCGGCCATGATCTTGCCCTCTTTGACGCCGCTATTTTATGTCAGCCTTGTTGACATTCCAAGAGTGAATTGATAGCGATTCCCTAGAATTCGCGTAACTTTATGTCCGTATCGGACCTAATCTGCGCAACATCTGAAAACGCAGGCAAGTGGAGGCACAGATGGCCGGTGCATATGACGACAGGGACGGACAGATCTGGATGGATGGCAAGCTGGTGCCCTGGCGGGATGCGAATGTGCATATTCTGAGCCATGCCATGCACTATGCTTCTTCGGTGTTTGAAGGTGAGCGCTGCTATTCCGGCAAGATCTTCAAGAGCCGTGAACATTCAGAGCGGCTGCTGGAATCGGGGCGGCTGCTGGACATGCCGATCCCTTACACGGTCGATGAGATCGAGGCCGCGAAAACCGCTGTGCTGGAAGCCAACGGTCTGACCGATGCCTATGTGCGCGCGGTGGCCTGGCGCGGGGCGGGGGAAGATATGGGGGTCGCGGCCCGGCGCAACCCTGTGCGGCTGGCTGTGGCCGCATGGGAATGGGGGGCGTATTACGGCGATGCGAAATGGCAGGGCGCGAAGCTAGATATTGCAAAATGGAAGCGCCCCTCGCCAGAGACGATCCCTACAGCGGCCAAGGCGGCGGGGCTTTACATGATCTGCACCATGTCCAAGCACGCGGCCGAGGAAAAGGGCTGTTCGGACGCGTTGTTCATGGATTATCGCGGCTATGTGGCGGAAGCCACCGGCGCGAATGTGTTTTTCGTGAAAGATGGCGAAGTCCACACGCCGATCCCCGATGCGATCCTGAACGGCATCACCCGCCAGACTGTGATCGCCATGCTGCGCGATATGGGAATTGTGGTGCATGAGCGCCATATCATGCCTGAAGAGCTGGAAAGCTTTTCAGAATGCTGGCTGACCGGGACAGCGGCGGAAGTGACGCCTGTGGGCCAGATTGGCGACTATCACTTTCAGGTCGGGCAGATGACCCGCAAAGTGTCCGAAACCTATGAGGCCCTGGTGCGCGCGTGAGCGCACCGGTCCTGTGGTCCTTTCGCCGCTGCCCATATGCCATCCGTGCGCGCTTGGCGATCCAGAGCAGCGGCGTTCGGGTCGACTTGCGCGAAATCCTGCTGCGCGAGAAACCGTCCGAGTTTCTGGCGGCCTCGCCCAGTGGGACAGTGCCCTGTCTGGTGACAGATCAGGGCGTGATCGATGAAAGTCTGGAGATCATGGCTTGGGCGCTACACCAGCGCGATCCTGAAGGCTGGCTGGACATGCCGCAAGGGGGCGTGGACTGGATCGCGCGCTGTGACGGGCCGTTCAAGCAGGCGCTCGACCGGGTGAAATATGCCAGCCGCTATCCGGATCAGAACCCCGAGACGCATCTTGCCACGGCTTGCGCTTTCCTCGGCGATCTGGACGCGCAGCTTGACGGCTGGCTGTTCGCGCGCCCGACCCTTGCCGATATGGCGGTCCTGCCCTTCATCCGGCAATTCGCCTTCATCGACAAAGCATGGTTCGATGCGCAGCCCTGGCCGAAGGTGCAGGACTGGCTGGCGCGGTTTCTGACGTCAGAGGGTCTTGCCTTGGTCATGCCGAAATACCCGCGCTGGGAAGAGGGAAAGCCGGGTCAGCCTTTTCCCTGATCGCTGTCCTCACTTGTTGCGTGTTTTCATGCGTAAAACCGGAAACCACTTCTGTGCAAACATGCTCTATTTCGTGGGCTTGTCTGGCAGCGCTGCCTGATCCAGCGTGATCCCGCGCAGCTCGGCACTGTGCAGCACTGCGCGATAGAGCGTTCGATTGCGCGCCAGCTTGCGCTTGAAGCGGGCCTCGTCCAGTGACAGAAGCGTGCAATGGCTGATGGCGCTGATCATGGCGCGGCGCGGTTCACGGGTCAGCATGCCGATATGGCCGAAGAATTCGCCACTGCCTAACCGCAATTTCTGGCCCTTGCGTTCCATCTCGACTGCGCCGGAGGCGATGAAATAGACACAATGCGGCACCTCGCCCTTGCGCAGCAGGATTGTGCCGGGTTCGACATGATGCGTGCGCAGCGCGCGGGCAAGCTGGCGGCGCTGGGCGTCGGGCATGTCCTGAAACAGCGGGAAGCTGCGCAGGAACGCATCTTTTTGCAACGCGAAATCCAGATGCGGGCGCCGGTCGAGCTGGGCGCGGCGCGCGGCCGTGCGGCTTAGCAAAGTTGCGTGCAATTCGCGGCTGATCAGCCCGTCATTGCGCAATTGCTCGTATTCGCGCTCTTCCAGCCGCAGCGAGGTGCGCCGGATGAAACGGCGTTGCATTTCTTCGGCATAGCCCGGATATTGTAGCCGCAGCCCTTCCAGCACGCTATCCGTTTCCTCTTCGCGCCGACGCAAAAGCTCATGCAGCAGATCCGCCACGCGGCGGCCATGGATGCGCCGGATCTTGGTGTCGATATAGCCATGCAATTCGCCCAGGATCAGGCGTTGATTGAGCAGGATTTCAAACCGGTCCGCTGTCATCTGTTCCAGCGGCAGCGACCAGCGCAGCCGGTTATGCAGCCAGACGGCGATGCGATACCAGCTGCCATAGCCCAGACCCTTGCGCGCGGCGGCGCGGTAATCATTGCGCCCGCCGCCGCGGGTCAGTTCGATCAGCCGGTCCACATCGGATAGCATCCGCTCGACCAAACGGGCCGAAAACACCTGCATGCGGAAATAATCCAGGATCAGATCGCGCTCGCGCCCAGCCAGCGCGACCAGCCCCAGAGTGACGCGCTCACGATCCGGGATTTCCTCGGCATTCTCGGCCAGTTCGACAGCGTCATCCAGCCGTTCGGCAAAGCGCTTGGCCTCGGACCGGATCACGTCTTGCGGCAGTTTGTAGTCGCGGGCGGTTTCAGCGATTTCTTCGCGCACATTTTGCAGCGCGACGGCAATCACCTGATGCGAGAGCGCCTGATCGAGCTTTGGCAGCCGGTTCAGCCCGAGCGCTGTGATCATCCAGCGCAAGGTCGTGCCTTGGACCAGCAGCGTGAACAGCGTGAAGCCAGTCGCAAGGATGCCCACTTCGCGCTTGATCTCGGGGGGCACAAGCGCGCTTTCCGTGACCGCCAGTGCCAGCGCCAGAGTGACAGCGCCGCGCAAGCCGCCCCAGAGGATCGCGCCACGATAGGCCGGTTCGACCTGTGGCGAAAGGCGCAGGGCCGCGAGCGCAGGCAGCATGCCCCAGAGCAAAAGCGCGCGCGCGGCAAAGGCGGCAGCCACCATGATCAGGATCAGGACCAGATCGTATAGCCGCAGATCGCCCATCAAGCGCGGGATCAGCAGGGCTGCCAGAATGAAGATCAGCGCCCCCGCCCAATAGGCCAGCACATCCCAGACTTCGCGCAGATAGCTCCAGCTCATGGGTGTGATCCGGCCCGGCCCCATCAGGTTCAGCGCCAGCCCGGCAAAGACCACGGCGATCACACCCGAAGTCTGCAGGAATTGTTCCGCGATCACATAGGTCAGATAGGGCAGCGCCACACTGACCGAGACTTGCGCGCGCGGAAAACCGGGCATCAGCGCCATGAGGCTGATTGCAACCCGCGCGAGAACGGGCCCCAGGATGACCCCGCCGAGGATCAGCCAGGGAAATGTCATCAGCCCATCGCTGAAGGTCGGATTCGGCACGCCCAGCATGACGAAAGTCATGAAGAAGCCGAACAGCGCGATGGCGGCCGCGTCATTGAGCAGGCTTTCGCCCTCGACGATCCGGGTCAGGCGCTGGGGCGCGGCGATATTGCGGAAAATACTGACCACGGCCGAGGGGTCAGTGGTCGAGACAATCGCGCCGATCAGCAGACAGGCGGCGAGTGAGATGGTGGTGAAAGGTTTCAGCGCCATACCGATGATCACAGTCGAGGCGATCACAGCGCCCACAGCCATCACCAGAATCGGCACCCAGTCATCCAGCATCCGGCGCGCATTGACCATAAGTGCCACCTGAAACAACAAGGTTGGCAACAGCACATAGAGGAAGACATTCGAGCGGATCGGCAATTCGAGCAGCCGCCGGAAAATCGGGTTGATTTCGGTGCTCAGATCGCTGGACAGAACCGCCAGCGCCACCCCGCCGATCATTGCCCCCATCACTGCCAGAATCACCGAAAACGGCAGGCGCAGCCGCTCAGAGAGAGGTTCGGACAATCCGATGACAATGAAAAGCGCAGCAATCGCGCCGACAAGAGCGATGATATCCATATTTGGCAGTATAAGCCGAAATCCGGCGCAAGCGACGGGTTTCGTTCACGGATTCATCTTTTGCGCCGATATGGCGTGACTGAAGGCGTCACTCCGCTGCGAGTGCCATTTTCGCAGAAGGATCGCGCCCAAGGTCGACCAGCGCGCTGACAATCTGGTCCATCAGAATAGCGAAAGCCTCGAAATTGTCATTCGGCGTGACAGTGCGCTCATCAAGATAGAGGCCGCGGTCAATTTCGATTTGAATCGCATGCTGCCCGTTCGAGGGCGTGCCATGGCGTTGCGTGATATAGGCCCCGGCAAAGGGAGAATTGCGCGCGACCCGCAGCCCGGCATCTGTGAAGATTCGCGCGACCGCATCGCTGATGCTGGAATGCGCGGTCGCACCGAAGCGGTCGCCCAGAACGATATCCGGGCGCAGTGAAGTATGTTGCCGGTTCATGCTGATGGCGTCGCGCGGCATGGAATGCATATCCAGCAGAATGGCCCGGCCGAAGCGTTCGCGCTGTTCTCGCATCAAACCTTCGAGTTTGCTGTGATACGGGTGCCAGAATTTGCGCAAACGGGCATCGGCTTCGGCGCGGGTGATCTTGCCGCGATAGATCGCCCGCCCGCCCGCGACCACACGCGGGATCACGCCCAGCCCGGAACTGATCCGCGGATTGAGCCCATGCGCCGCGACTCCGCTGATCAGGGCCGGATCCAGTTCTGTCGCGGCGCGGTTGTAATCGACATAGGCGCGCGGCACAGTCCCCAGCAGGACAGGGGATCCAGCGGCGCTGGCACTGCGCAGAAAGCGATCGACGAACGCATCCTCCGAGGACCGCAGCACAGTCGGTTCGAGGACAGAGGCTTTCAGGAATTCCTTGGGATAGTCCCGCCCACTATGCGGCGAGGCGAAGATGATCGCACTGCTGGGCGTTTGTGCCGGAAGGTAGTCGAAAGCGTGCATGAGACTTTTCTTTGTTTGTCCTGTTATAGACCATGCGGCTTGCGTTTCAAAAGCCCTTGATCATGTCTGCGACTCCTTTTATAGGCATGGAAATTGACGCGGGCGAGGTGCCGCGTCCCTTTTGTTTGGGACGCTGCATCGGGCCGCTCAGGGCGCGTAGCTCAGTGGTAGAGCACTACGTTGACATCGTAGGGGTCACAAGTTCGAACCTTGTCGTGCCCACCATTCACCCCTGCTTGCGGGCAGGATAACCCTCAAGGCGCGCGTGCGCCGCGAACAGGAGATAGGCCGATGAAGGTCAGAAACTCGCTCCGGTCGCTCAAGCAGCGTCACCGCGATTGTCAGATCGTGCGCCGCAAGGGCCGGGTCTATGTGATCA
>SKSL01000101.1 GCA_007123015.1 Natronohydrobacter sp.
GGCGAGAGAACAGTTGGTCATGGACGAATTCCTTGGAGGGAAAGAGTCCGTGTTCAGAATCCATCTCGCCGGTCGACACCACCCCCGAAATCACCAAATCACACCTGTGTCGTGTAGTGTGAGCAATGGGGCAGGAAGCTCTCCGAGGATTTCGGGTCGAGGAACACATTCGGCTGGTTCGTGCCACGATCGACGGCGGGCGCGCCGGCTTCGGTGACCCGGGCAAAGCGCTCGAAGCCTTCACGGCGCGGCTTGGGTCGGAGTGCGCGATATGACCCTGCGCAAGCGGCTTGACCGACTTGAAGGCAAGCGGGGCACGGCTGCGCTCGGGCCTTCCGTGGTTTTCCTTTGCTCAAGCGAAACCGGCGAACCCTTGGCCGCCATGCTGATGGGCGGCGGCACGCTGACCCGCGAAGATGGCGAAACGGCGGAAGCCTTCACGGCTTGGCCGAAGCTAGGGCGGCTGGTGCAGTTTTCCTGCCTGGCAATGGCCGCGACGCGCTGGCAACCGGCAAAGCCCCGCGCTGGGCTTTTGGGGGCTAGTGGAAATAGCACTGCGCGAAAAGCACGCCCCGACTTCAATCGCGAGAATCCCCTAAGCAACGTTCAAAGGGTGCATAAATATAGGGCTACGAGCAACCCGCCCAGCCAATATTGCTATATATTTCAGATATTTAACCGAAAATATGGTGCCCAGGAGAGGACTCGAACCTCCACGCCCGTACGGGCACTAGCACCTGAAGCTAGCGCGTCTACCAGTTCCGCCACCTGGGCAGGTTGCGTGGCGCACTCCTATGCCGCTGCTGCAGGACTGTCAACGGGCGAAAACGCTCTGCAGCAGAAAATCCTCTTCGCGCTTGTCGAGAGGGACGGGGGAAGATAGGTAATTGCTGAGGGCAGTATACGAGGAACGCTCATGTCGCAGCTTGTCACTATCATTGGCGGTTCCGGTTTCATCGGCAGATATATCGCGCGTCGGATGGCGCAGGCGGGATGGCGAGTGCGCGTGGCGGTGCGTCGCCCCAATGAAGCGCTGCATGTCAAACCCTACGGCGTTGTGGGTCAGGTCGAACCTGTGTTTTGCAACATTCGCGACGATGCCTCTGTCCGGGCTGTGATTGCGGGCGCGGATGCTGTGGTCAATTGCGTCGGTATCCTGTTCGAAAAAGGTCCGAATCGGTTTGACGAAGTTCAGGCGCAAGGTGCTGGCCGCGTGGCCCGGATCGCCACTGAGCAAGGGGTCAAGACGCTGGTGCAGCTCTCTGCCATTGGCGCGGATGCCAAGTCAGACAGCGCCTATCAGAGCAGCAAGGCCGCTGGCGAGGCGCTGGTCATCCAGCATTTCCCGAAGGCCGTGATCCTGCGCCCGTCGCTGGTTTTTGGCAATGAGGATCAGTTTTTCAACCGCTTCGCAGGCATGGCGCGTCTCTCGCCCGTCCTGCCTGTTGTCGGTGGCGACACAAAGTTCCAGCCCGTTTATGTCGATGATGTTGCGGCGGCTGCGGCCAAGGCAATTCTCGAAGGGGTTGACCCCGGCATCTATGAACTGGGCGGTCCCGAGGTTGCCAGTTTCCGCGATCTGATGACGCGGATGCTGGCTGAAATCCGGCGCAATCGTCTATTGCTGAATCTGCCTTTGCCTGTGGCGCGACTACAGGCCGGTGTGTTGGATCTGGCGCAGAAAGCGTCCTTTGGCCTGTTCACAAATTCCCTGCTGACCCGCGATCAGGTGCGCAATCTGGCGCGCGACAATGTGGTGAGCGCCGGGGCAAGGGGGCTGGCCGATCTGGGGATCACGCCAACCCCGATGGAAGCCGTTCTGCCGAGCTATCTGTGGGTATTCCGTTCAGGCGGACAGTATGAGGCCATCAAAGAATCAGCGTCCAATCTGCGGAAGGACTGATCCTGGGCGGGGGGCGGGGAAGCCGTACCTGATCGACATCATGGATCACACCATTGAACTGGCGCTTATCGTGAATGGTCACGCGCACCGCATGACCGGACGGATCATTGATCGACAGGCTCCGCCCGCGCAGTTGCGCACTTAATGGCGTCCCCGAGAGGGATTCACGATGCACAAACCCGCCACGGCTGGCCCGCGCGTGGCAACATTCAGCCGCGCGCCACCTGCTGTACCACTGTCAGATAGGGCAAGCAGTGGCACTGAACCAGATGTCAAAGCCCGTCATCTTCGACAAAGCGTTGTCGCAAGGCGCGCAGGACCGGGATCGTCTGGCGGATTCGTTCTTCGCCCAAGGTCTGGACGGCATCATCGATCAGCGGTGTGATCGCGGCCAATGCAGCGTTGCGCGCCGCGCGACCGGCCGGGCTGATCGCGACCATCTTGCGCCGCGCATCGTCCCAATCCGGGCGAATATGCACATATCCGGCCCATTCCAGCTTGGTTAGCGTATTGGTCATGGCCCCGCGCGTGACGTGAAAGGCGCGCGCCAGATCCGCAGGGCTAAGTTCAACCTGCTGGCGTACCAACAGGTTCAGGACCCCGAAATGCGACAGCTCCATCCCTTTCGGCAGCACTTTGGACAGGCGGTTGCGCGCCAACTGGTCCGCCATCAGCAATTCGCTGAACAGCGCGTTGGCCAGATCCCTGCGCCCTCGTGACATCAGCCCACCTCGGCCTCGGCCCCAGAAGACTGACGCAGGGTGACGTCACGGTCATGGAACAGCGCCGGCACGCGGTCGCGCGCTTCGACCACGCGCGCCAGGTCGATGGATACCAACCCCACGCCCGGTGCTTTACCCATATCCAGCAGCACTTCGCCCCAGGGTGCGACAGCGAGCGCATGGCCATGGGTTGTGCGCGGGCGACCTTCGCGCGCGGCATGGCGTCCGGTCTGTGCAGGGGCAAGGACGAAACAACCAGTCTCGATGGCGCGCGCGCGCACCAGCGTTTCCCAATGCGCGACACCGGTCACTGGGCTGAAGGCCGCAGGCAGGGTCAGGACCTCGGCCCCGGCCTTGGCGAGCGCACGGAACAGGTACGGGAAGCGCAGATCATAGCAGACGGTCAGCCCGAACGTCGCCAGCGGGGTTTCGGCGATGACCGCTTCTGACCCGGCGCGGAAGCCAGCTGATTCGCGATAGGTCTCGGTTTCCGAGACCTGCACATCGAACATGTGGATCTTGTCATACTGGCTGTGAATCGCGCCATCCGGGTCGATCAGGAAGGACCGATTCGCGTAGCGGCCCTGCGGGTCATCGGTCTTCAACGCCAGCGATCCGATCAGCAGCCAGATGCCCGTTTCGCGCGCGGTGTCGCGCAGCCCGGCCAGGGTCGGGTCATCATCTTGATGATGCAGGACACGCTCCTGATGGACCTTGCTGAACGAAACGCAATTGGTCACTTCCGGGGTCAGCGCGATGTGCGCGCCCTCGGCTGCGGCTTGACGCACAAAACCTTGCGCCTGCGCCAGATTTGCGAGCGGATCATCGCTCGAGGTCATCTGGATCAAAGCCGCCGTGAACCCCATGCGCCTAGCCTTTCAAAAGCGCATCAAGCTGGCCGCGCCGGTCAAGGCCGTGCAATTCGTCGCAGCCCCCGACATGAGTTTCGCCGATGAAAATCTGTGGCACAGTGCGCGCGCCTTGCGCCCGTGCGACCATGGCGCTGCGTTGGGTCGGATCGCGCGAGACATCGATCTCCGTAAAGCTGACACCTTTGGCGCTGAGCAGGCGCTTGGCCGCGTGGCAATAGCCGCAGAGCGGGGATGTATAGATTTCAACTGTTTGCATTGCCGCGCCTCGCAGATCATTCAACTTGCGGCGTACTATAGAGCATCATTCCATGCGTGCAACGCGTGCCAGTGCGATTACCCGTACAGAGGCGGCCCCATGGGCCAGGCAGACTTCGGTCGCTGCAGCGAATGTGGCCCCGGCGGTCATCACATCATCGACCAGCAGGATATGCCGCCCCTTGATCCGCGCGCCCTGTCTGGGATGGGCGGCAAAGGCATCGGCAACATTGGCAAAACGCCCCATCCGCCCGCGCCCATCCTGTGTGCCAGTGTTGCGGGTGCGGATCAGCAGATCCGGGCAATAGTCCAGGGCCAATTCACGCGCGAGCGCTGTACTGAGCAGCGCGGCCTGATTGCAGCGGCGTTTGACGAAGCGTAGCCAGTGCAGCGGGATAGGTGCGACCAGCATATCCGGCTGCAGCATCGGTTGTGCATGTCGGGCCAGCCATTTGCCAGCCGGGGCCGCAAGGTCCAGACGGTCGTAATATTTCAGCCCCAGCAGCATCTGGCGGGCCTTGTCGCCATAGAGCATGACCGCGCGGCCTTGCGCCCAGGGCCGCGCAAGGGTCAGGCAGTCATCGCATTGCACGGGGGTGCCATCGTCATGGCCGGGAAGGGGCAGGCCGCAACTGTCACAACACAGACCGAAGATGAAGGGCACTTTCGGCCAGCAACTGGGGCAGATGGTGCCATGTTCCTCGACCAGCGCATTGCAGCAGACGCATTGCGCCGGATAGATCGCCTTGAGCGCGGCCTGCGCGCCTGACCTCGCCACTGAAATGACACCTGTCAGCGTCCCTTTGATGGCACTATCTTTCAGGTTTTGCATCTTCTCGCTCACCATTGTAGAGTAAGGCCTGTCATGGCTCAAACACCTCCTGAAATTGCTGATCGCGCTGCTCTTGCCCGCAATCGTGCACGGGCGGGGGGGGATCTGTTTCTGCACGACATCGCGCGCGACGAGCTACGATTAAGGCTGAGCGAGGTTAACAGAACCTTTACGCAGCCTGCGATCATCTGTGGATTGCCGCAGGTCTGGGGCGGTTTCCTGCCGGATGCGCGTGTTGTTGCGGATGATCCGGTGCTGGCGCTGGAACGCGGCGCGCATGATCTTGTGGTTCACGCCATGAGCCTGCATTGGGCGGCGGACCCGATCGGGCAGATGGTGCAGGCGCGTCACGCGCTGCGCCCCGACGGACTGTTTCTGGCCGTCCTGCCTGGGGGCCAGAGCCTGGCCGAGCTGCGCGCCGTGCTCGCGCAAGCCGAGATCGAACTGAGCGGCGGTCTGAGCCCGCGCGTGCTGCCCATGGCAGAGCTGCGCGATCTGGGCGCGCTGCTGCAGCGCTCGGGCTTTGCGCTGCCAGTTGCGGATGTCACGTCGCAGCAGGTGCAGTATCGCGCCCTGAGCACGCTCTATGCCGATTTGCGTGCGATGGGCGAGCAGAATGCGCTTGCGACTCGTCGTCGCAGATTTGCGCCGCGACAGTTATTCACGCGCGCGGCAGAGCTTTACGCAGCGCATTTCGCAGATGACGCGGGGCTTTTGCGTGCCACATACGATCTGGTGTTTCTGTCCGGCTGGGCACCCGCCGAGAGCCAGCCGCAGCCGCTGCGCCCCGGTTCTGCCAAAGCGCGGCTTGCCGATGCTCTGGGCACCATCGAAACAGCCTTGCCGGATACTGTCAAAATGCCGCCGAAAGATTGAATCTGCGCGCAAACCCGTTACATCAGCCACATCCATTGTCAGCGCCGAGGTCAAAGCCATGAAGGACACAGCCATGCTTGAGGCACAGCCAAAGACGCAGGCCGCAGGCTGCCCTGTTCATATGCACCAACCGGGCGAGGGCCGCCTTGAACATGCTCAACCCGATCATCCACCGGTCCCTCAGGCGAAAATCGGGGTGCTGCTGGCCAATCTGGGCACCCCCGACAATTACGATTACTGGTCGATGCGGCGCTATCTGAACGAGTTTCTCTCTGACAAGCGGGTAGTCGATTACTCGGCATGGATTTGGCAGCCGCTGTTGCAACTGGTGATCTTGACCAAACGTCCTTTCACTTCGGGGGCTAATTACAAGTCGATCTGGAACCATGAGAAGGATGAAAGCCCGCTTCTGACCATCACCAAGGATCAGACCGAGAAGCTGGCGCAAGCCATGGCGGCGCGCTACGGCGATGATGTCATGGTCGATTTCTGCATGCGCTATGGCAACCCGTCCACAAAGTCCAAGGTCGATGCCATGGTCGCGGCTGGTTGTGAGAAGATCCTCTTCTTCCCGCTCTATCCGCATTATGCAGGGGCGACTTCGGCCACGGCCTGCGATCAGTTTTTCCGGGCGATGATGGATCAGAAGTGGCAACCGGCTGTGCGCACAGTGGCACCCTATTTCGACCATCCCGCCTATATCAAAGCGCTCGCGAACTCAGTGCGCAAAGCGTATGATGCGATGGAGGAAAAGCCGGAAGTGCTGGTTGCCTCTTATCACGGGATGCCGAAGCGCTACTTGCTGGAAGGCGATCCCTATCATTGCCAATGCCAGAAAACCACGCGGCTGTTGCGCGAGGAACTGGGCTGGGATCAGGACGCGATTCAGACGACCTTTCAATCCGTGTTCGGGCGCGAAGAATGGCTGCGGCCTTACACGGTCGATCATGTGGCGGATTTGGCGCGGCAGGGTGTGAAGCGTCTGGCGGTGGTGGCCCCGGCCTTTTCAGCCGATTGCATCGAAACGCTGGAAGAGATCAACGAAGAGATCTGCGAGAGTTTTGAAGAGGCTGGCGGCGAGAAATTCACCTATATTCCGTGCCTGAATGACGATGCGGAACATATCGACGCGCTCGCATCCGTGATCGACGCGAATCTTTCGGGTTGGTCTGTGTCGTAAGTTGGCGGGGCGGAAGCGCCCCGTCACCACAAGGCATTTCACAAACGAAAAAAGACGACAGAGCTCTGTCGTCTTTTCCGAATTCTCTCGATATTGCGCGAATTACTTCGCGGCAACAGCAGCAGCAACGAGCAGCAGAAGCATCAGCGGGACGATGACGCCGCCCGAGGAAGCCTGTGTTTCTTCCACGATCACCGGAGCTTCGATAACCGGCTCCGAGTACTTGCTCATTTTGCCATGTGCGCCAGCGAAAGCCGAGGTGGCAGCCATCGACAGAGCAGCAGCGAGTGCGAGTTTCTTCATAGTAACCTCCAGAACGCGCCGGTGGTTTGTTTGTTCTCACCGGCTCCCAAGACGAATAGTCGTGACACGCTGAAACCATGTTCCCTGATCAGTTGCAATCCATTGTTGTGCGGTACTGTGGTAGCACAAGGTGACGTCGTCAAATTCGCAACACTTTCGGGTCACGATGTGCTCTGCTTGTCTGGTTTGCAGAAAGAAAGCACCCTGCACCTGCCGATCATGCCATGCATTTGCGCCACGCGCGCGGTCCATCTTCTGACGTCACAGTGAGTTGTGTTTGAAAAGGTGCCAAGGACCCGTTAAGCACCCGCAAAAAGCCAAAGAAGAGTCTATTTATGCCCCGTCCCTTTGCGATGTTCGCTCTTTCGGCCCTGGTGCTGTCTGCATGTGCTGCGCCGATGACTGCGCCGCAAGTCCCGCTTGGCTCTGACGGGCGTCCCTTGCCTGTGGTGGTGCGGATCAATCCTGCTGATGCGCCGCGTGTTCGCCAGCGCATGCAGGATGGGCTCAACACCATGCGCGCGCAAAATGGTCTGGGGCCATTGCAACCCAACGCTGCGCTTGCCAGTGCTGCGGCGACCCATGCACTAGACATGTCCTTCCAAAGCCGACCATGGCATTGGGGCTCGGACGGGTCGAGCCCGATGCAGCGCGTGCAGCGTGCGGGGTATTCTGGCACTTTGATTGGCGAGCTGATCTCAGAGACCTTCGAGACCGAAGTCGAGACAGTGAATGCGTGGATGGTCGAGCCTGAAACGCGCCCGGTGATCCTGGATCGGCGCGCCAATGAGGTCGGGGTCGGCTGGCATCAGGATCAGAATGGCAAGCTATGGTGGACAGTTGTTCTGGGCGCACGCGCGGCCCCTATGCAGATGGCCGGTTTCTGACACATCCGGCGACTGGTTCGAGCGCGCGCATGCCAGAGCAGTCATTCAGCCCTTATGTGCACCGTCCGAGAGCGCGCGCACATAGGCCAGCACCTCTTCCACGGGTTTTTGCGCGGCGATGTCCTTGACGATGGCTGATCCCACAACGCAGCCATCCGCGACACTGGCGATGGCTTCAGCCGTTTCCGGTGTTGATATTCCGAAGCCCACGATCACAGGCAGATCCGTCGCGGCCTTGATCCGCGCGACTTCCGGCGCGACATCGGCGGCCTGCGCCGCCGCCGCCCCGGTGATCCCGGTGATCGAGACGTAATAGACAAAGCCTGATGTGTTCTGCAGAACTTTCGGCAAGCGTTTGGCATCTGTGGTGGGCGTGGCCAGCCGGATGAAATTCAGCCCTGCCGCCTGCGCAGGTAGGCACAATTCGCTGTCTTCCTCGGGCGGCAGATCGACCACGATCAAACCGTCCACGCCTGCTGTTTTCGCGTCACTCAGAAACCTGTCAACACCGCGCGCATAGATCGGATTGTAATAGCCCATCAGTACGATGGGCGTCGTGTCATCGTCTTCGCGGAAACGCCGCACCATATCCAGCGTCTTGGCCAGCGTCTGCCCACCTTCCAGCGCGCGCTGCCCGGCCAGTTGGATCGTGGGGCCATCGGCCATCGGATCGGTAAACGGAACGCCCAGTTCGATGATATCCACACCTGCGCCCGGTAGGCCTTTCATGACCTTCAGCGAAGTCTCCAGATCAGGATCGCCCCCCATGATGTAGGACACAAACGCCTTGCGCCCTTCGGATTTCAGCTTGGCGAATGTCTGGTCGATTCTGGTCATGATGCCTGTGCCCCTGTCTTGCGGTTCGGGTGTGATGCAAATCGCGCAGGGAATCAACTGCTGTTGCCTTGTCTTGCCATTGGCCTGCCCGTAAAAGCGCGGCGCAACAGATGCGGCGCGAAAGGGAACGGATATGGGCTTCAAGATGGGGATTGTGGGTCTGCCTAATGTCGGCAAATCGACCCTGTTCAATGCGCTGACCAAGACCGCTGCTGCGCAGGCCGCGAATTTCCCCTTCTGCACCATCGAGCCGAATGTCGGTGATGTGGCCGTGCCCGATGCGCGCCTGCCGCGACTGGCCGAAATCGCGAAGTCGCGCGAAGTGATTCCCACCCGCATGACGTTTGTCGATATTGCCGGTCTGGTGCGCGGTGCGTCCAAGGGCGAGGGCCTGGGCAACCAGTTTCTGGCCAATATCCGCGAAGTGGACGCCATCGCCCATGTGCTGCGCTGCTTTGAAGATGATGATGTGACCCATGTCGAAGGCAAGATCGACCCGGTGGCCGATGCCGAGACGATCGAAACCGAGCTGATGATCGCCGATATGGAGTCGATTGAGCGGCGGCTGGCCAATCTATCGCGCAAGATACGCGGGGGCGACAAGGAAGCGGTCGAGCAGGATGCGCTATTGCGCCGCGCGCTGGTCGCATTGGAAGAAGGTCGTCCGGCCCGCACAGTCGAAGTGTCGGAAGACGAGCGCAAAAGCTGGCGGATGCTGCAGCTTCTGACTTCGAAACCAGTGCTTTATGTGTGCAATGTCGAAGAAGCCTCGGCTGGGGCGGGCAATGCGCTGTCTGAACGGGTCGCGGCGATGGCCGCTGCGCAAGGGGCCGCGCATGTGGTGATCTCGGCCCAGATCGAGGAAGAAATCAGCCAGCTGGACGCGGAAGAAGCCGAGATGTTCCTGTCGGAAATGGGTCTGGAAGAACCGGGCCTCGATCGCCTGATCCGCGCAGGCTACCAGCTTCTGGGCCTGCAGACCTATTTCACGGTCGGCCCGAAAGAGGCGCGCGCCTGGACCATACCAGTCGGCACGCTTGCCCCGCAGGCTGCCGGCGTCATCCATGGGGATTTCGAGCGTGGCTTCATCCGCGCCGAGACTGTCGGCTATGATGACTATATCGCCTGCAATGGCGAAGCAGGCGCGAAGGATGCGGGCAAGTTCCGCGTCGAGGGCAAGAGCTATCAGGTCAAGGATGGCGATGTGTTGCACTTCCTGTTCAATGCCTGAGCCGCGCATTTGACTTTGCGCGCCTGAGGCGTGCTAAATGCCCAGAATGACACAGCGGCGAACAGGCGTCATGCGACATGCGGCGGGCAAGGGGCTGATCTGGACCAGCGCGGCGCTGGGGCTGTTCGTGCTGGCGCTCATGATATGGGTGGCGCATCAGCAGGCGCTGACCCGCAGTTTTCAGGGTCTTCACGATCGCGGGCAGAATACGCTTAATCTGGCCGAATCGACCCTCCAGGGACAGCTGGAGCGCTTTGAGCGGCTGCCTGAATTGCTGGCCGATCAGCGGGTGATCCGCTCACTGCTGCTTGCGCCGCGTGATCCTGACCTGATCATGGCCGCCAATACCTATCTGCGCGATGCCGCCGCCTTGCTGGGGGCCTCGGATCTTTATGTGATGTATCGCGATGGCGAGACACTGGCCGCGTCGAATTTCGACCAGCCCCATAGTTTCGTCGGCGGAAATTTCGCCTTTCGCCCCTATTTTTTCGAGGCCATGGCAGGCGGGCAGGGGCGGTTCTATGCGCTTGGCACCACATCCAACAAGCGCGGCTATTATTTCGGGGCCGCGATTGATGTGGCAGGTCAGCGCCTGGGTGTGATGGTGTTGAAGGTCGATGTCGATGATCTTGAAAATGCCTGGGCCTCGGAAGACTTGCGCATCATTGTCACCGATCCGGAAGACATCATTTTTCTGTCCAACCGACCCGACTGGCTGTTTCATGCCTTTGGCGCGCTGACCCCGGACCGAATGGCGCGCACACAGGAAACCCGGCGCTATGCCAATGCGGATTTGGGCGAGATCGATGTCCAGACGCGCACTCATCGCGCAGGGTTTCAGCTGCTCTCGGGCCATGGTCAGGACGCTGTGGCCAGTGAATATCTGGTGGTGAAGAGCCATATGCCAAAGGCCGACTGGACAGTGCAGGTGCTGCTGCCCAGCCGCATGGCGAGAGCGCAGGCCGCAGCGACAGTGGCGCTTGGGCTGCTGGCGGCAGGGCTGTTGGGCTTGATGGCACTGATCATCTGGCAAAGGCGGCGGCAACTGGCCTTGCGGCTGGAAATGGAGCAAGCTGCCAAGGATGATCTGGAACAACAGGTCGCGTTGCGCACTGGCCAGTTGCGCGCGGCCAATATGGCGCTGGAAGAAGAAGTCACCGAGCGCCGCGCCACCGAGGCGCAATTGCGCAAGACGCAGAGCGAGCTGATTCAGGCCGGGAAACTTGCAGCTTTGGGGCAGATGTCGGCGGCGCTGAGCCATGAATTCAACCAGCCTCTGGGCGCGGCGCGCAACTATGCCGAAAATGCGCAGCTGTTTCTGGAACAGGATCGCCGGGTCGAGGCGCAGGGGAATATCACCCGCATCCTTGGCATGATCGACCGCATGACCCGGATCAGCCGCCATCTGCGCAATTTCGCGCGTAAACCCAACAAGCAGTTGCGCGCGGTCGCGCTAGGGGATGCGATCACCGAGGCGCAGGAATTGCTGGGCTGGCGATTGCGCAAGACTGGCGTGACACTTGAGCGCGATCTGGGCCCGCAGCCCTTGCAGGTGGTGGCCGGTCCCGTGCGCTTGCAGCAGGTTCTGGTCAATCTGATCAGCAATGCGATTGACGCTGTGGAAGGCGCCGAGGACAAGCGCCTGCATCTGCGCGCGCGGGTTATGGGGGACCGTGTTCAGGTCAGCCTGCGCGATCATGGGCCCGGTGTCGCGGAAGGGTTGCAGGGACGGATTTTCGATCCGTTCTTTTCGACCAAGGAGGTCGGCAAGGGGTTGGGGCTGGGTCTGTCGATTTCCTACAATATCATGCGCGATTTCGGGGGCGCGCTGTCCGTGGCCAACCATCCGCAAGGTGGCGCTGTCTTCACACTCGATCTGGCCGCAGCGCAGCCCGCGTCTATCGAGGCCGCAGAATGACCCCTGCCACTGTGTTTCTGGTCGATGATGACGCCGATCTGCGCGCGTCAACCGAACAGGCGCTGGATCTGGCAGGCTTGAGCGTTGCAGGTTTCGAGCGCGCGCAGCCCGCGCTGGAGCGGATCACTGCCGGCTTCGGCGGCGTGGTCATAACAGATATCCGGATGCCGGGCATGGACGGGATGACGCTGATGACGCGCATCCATGACATCGACCCGGATATTCCCGTGATCCTGATCACCGGGCATGGCGATGTGCCGCTTGCCGTGCGCGCCATGCGCGAAGGGGCGCATGATTTCATTGAAAAACCCTTTTCCGGCGCACAGCTTGCTGCGATTGCCCGGCGCGCGTTGGATTTCCGGCAGCTGGTGCTCGACAATCGCCGTCTGCGCGCTGTTGCCGGGCAGGCCGACGATCTGGAAGCGCGACTGGTCGGGCGGTCCAATGCCATGGTGCAACTGCGCCAGCAGATGCGCACGATTGGCCCGTCCGAGGCCGATGTGCTGATCATCGGCGAGACGGGCACAGGCAAGGAAGTGGTCGCGCGCGCGCTGCATGACCTGTCGATGCGGGCTGCGCAGCCTTTTGTCGCGATCATTTGTTCGGCCCTGCCGGAAACGCTGATCGAATCAGAGCTGTTCGGCCATGAAGTCGGCGCTTTTCCCGGTGCGATTCGCGCGCGGGTGGGCAAGTTCGATCATGCGCGCGGCGGTACAGTGCTGCTGGATGATATCGGGGCCATGCCACTCGATCTGCAAGGCAAGTTGCTGCGTGTGTTGCAGGATCGGGTGATCTCGCCCTTGGGATCGAATGTGCAGCATGATGTGGATCTGCGCTTCATCGCGACCAGCCGTGTGCCACTGGAAGCGGAAGTGACCGCCGGGCGATTTCGGGCGGATCTGCTCTATCGGCTGAATGCGCTCAGCCTGCGCGTGCCGCCGCTCTTGGAACGGCCCGAGGATATTCCGGCGCTTTTCATGCGCCTTCTGGCGGAAGCGGCTGCGCGCCATCGCGTGCCTGTGCCGCAGGTCGGCCCCGACACGCTTGGCGAACTCTCGCGCGCGCCCTGGCCGGGAAATGTCCGCGAATTACGCAATGCGGCGGAACGACTCGTCCTGCGGCTTGATCTGACCCGCGAAACGACACCCCCGGCGCAAAGCGCGCAAAGTCTGGCTGAAAACATGGCCGCGCATGAACGTAAACTGCTGGTCGATGCCCTGATCCGCCATAACGGAGCGTTGAAACCCGTGTATGAATCGCTCTGCCTGTCGCGCAAGGCGCTCTATGACAAGCTGGTGAAGCATGGCATCGACAAGACACAGTTTCTGCTGTCTGCCGCAGAGACGCAGACAGATGACGACTGAGGATGTGTGGATTTCGACACATCGGGTCGTGCTGATGTGTGGGTTTCTACACGCCCCGTCAGGGATTGGCGCTAACATCTCGAATTTTGGCGCATCCCTTGCTTGCAAAGCTGCGCGCTTACCCTTTCAGTGAGCGCATCGTCGCCGCTTGCTCATGGAGGGGGAAGCGCGCGCATGATCACATACGCACCATAAAGGGGAGGTCCCAATGCGTTACACCAATTTCACGGCTCTGGCCGCCGCCGCTGTCATGTCCGTGTCCATGGCCAATGCCATGGATCGCACGGGCTGGCCGTCGGACCTGACTGTCGGCACTGCAAGCCAGGGCGGCGTTTATTTCGTCTATGGCAACGGTCTGGCCAGTTTCCTGGGCGAAGAGCTTGGACTGAATGCGTCTGGCGAAGTCACTGGCGGCCCGGTTCAGAACGTGACCCTGACCCAGATGGGCGATCAGGATATCGGTCTGGTGACAATGGGCCCGGCATTTGAAGCCTGGAATGGCGAGAGTGAGCTGGCACCCGGCCTGCCGCATTCTGATATCCGCGCACTGTTCCCGATGTATGAAACCCCATTTCAGGGGGTCGCGCTGCGTTCAAGCGGCATCACGTCAGTCAGTGATTTTGAAGGTCGCCGCGTCGGTGTCGGTCCTGCAGGCGGCACGCCCGGCACCTACTGGCCGCGCTTTCTGAATACTCTGGGCATCAATGCGACTGTGTCCAATGCCGGGGCTGCGGATACCGCTGGTCAGTTGAAAGACGGTCTGGTGGATGCGTTCGTCTTTGCGGCAGGTCTGCCGATTGGCGCTTTCTCGCAACTGGCGGCTGAAGCCGATGTCGTGATGTTCGGCTTCTCTGAGGACGAACTGGCACAGATCCTCGAAGCGCATCCGGAAGTGTCGGAATTCACCATTCCTGCGGGCACCTATACAGTTCAGGACGAAGACCAGATGTCGGTCGCGATGTGGAACTACGCCATCGCACATCAGGACATGCCCGAATCGCTGGCCTATGAAATCACGCGTCTGGTGATGGAGAACAACGATCGCATGTTGCAGGTGCATGCTGCTGCGGCCGCGACTCTGCCGGAAAATGCAGTGCCGAATAATGGCTTCCTGCCGTTTCATCCCGGTGCCGTGCGGTATTTCGAGGAAATCGGCATCGAGATCCCCGAAGAGCTGCGTGGCTGATCGTGTGATCTGACGGAACAAGACAGGTCAGGGCGCGGATGTGCCCTGACTTTTTTGATAAAAGCACCATTGGCCGCGCAGCATGTGATACTGTTTCAAAGCCAGCGCCATATGCCAGACCGGATCGGGGGGGACATGTCTCAAGCATCTTCACAAACAGCACCAGCCGAGACAGACAATATCGCTGATGGTGTCGATAATGAAATCGTCACCAGCAATCAGCGGGTCTTTGCCGGGGTTGTAGGGCTGGTCGTGACGGCTCTGTGTATTCTCTACACAGTCTTTCATGTCGGTGCGATGAATGGCCTGCATGACCGGATCACGGATTTTCTGGGCCTGCCCTCGGTCGATCTGACCGAGCCCTGGCGCTACCGTCTGGTCCATGTTGCAGGTGGGCTGGCGCTGGGATTTCTGCTGTTTTCCGCGCGCGCGCTGCATGATGACAGTCAGGATGCGCCTTATTCGGTTCTGGAAAAGGCACTGCTTGCGATCAGCGGCGCGCTGATCCTTCTGGCCTTCGGTCAGGTCGTGCTGATGCTGGCCACAGGCGACCGGATCGTGACAGGTGCCCCACCCAGCAAATATATCTGGACCTTTGGCTATCCCCTGATTGGCGGGACTGTGCTTGCGCTGCTGGCAAGCTGGATCCAGCCCAAGCGCAACCGCACGCGCCTGTCCTGGGCGGATACGCTTCTGGCTGTGGCCGCGATTGTCGTGGGCATTTACATCATCGGCCATGCAGATTTCCTGCGGACCCGCGCGCAGGTCTTCCCGCATCCCAATGACATGTGGGCCTCGGTCGCGGGGATCATCCTGATCCTGGAGCTGACGCGCCGTCTTGCTGGCCTGGCGCTGGTGATCATCGTGGGTGTGTTTCTGGCCTATGGCTTCATTGGTCCCTGGTTGCCCGGCATCCTGAACCATCGGGGCTATGCGCCTGCGCGTTTCTTCGGCTTCATCTATACTGATAACGGGATCCTTGGCCCGACGACGGCGATCTCCTCGACCTATATCATTCTGTTCATCACTTTCGCAGCCTTTCTTCAGGCCAGCCGAGTGGGCGAGTATTTCGTGAACTTCGCTTTTGCCGCGGCTGGGGGCACGCGCGGGGGGCCGGCCAAGGTGGCCGTCTTCGCCAGTGGTCTGATGGGGATGATCAACGGCACATCGGCGGGGAATGTGGTCTCGACGGGTTCGCTGACGATCCCGCTGATGAAGAAAGTGGGTTACCGTCCGCAAACGTCGGCCTCGGTCGAGGCGGCCGCTTCGTCGGGTGGGCAGATCCTGCCGCCGATCATGGGGGCCGGGGCCTTCATCATGGCCGAAATCACGGGCATCGCCTATCGCGACATCGTCATCGCTGCGATCATTCCGGCGATCCTGTATTTCACCTCGGTCTATTTCATGGTGGACAAGGAAGCGCTGAAAAAAGGCATGAAGGGCCTGCCGCGGGACATGCTGCCGCGTTTCGATGTGCTGGCGCGGCGGGCCTTCCTGTTCATTCCGATCTTCATCCTGATCGGGGCGCTTTTCATGGGGTATTCGGTCATCCGGGCGGGCACGCTTGCGATGGCCTCTGCGGCAGTGGTCAGCTGGTTCACGCCCAACAAGATGTTAATCCGTGAAATTCTGTATGCGTTTGAGATTGCGGCCCGCATGTCGCTGCAACTGGTGGCTGTCTGTGCTGCAGCGGGGATCATCGTCGGTGTGATCGCGCTGACCGGGATCGGCACGCGGTTCTCGTCGCTGCTCTTGGGCTTTGCTGGACAAAGCCAGTTGCTGGCACTGGTCTTTGCGATGCTGGTCGCGATCATTCTGGGCATGGGCATGCCCACGACCGCCGCCTATGCGGTTGCAGCCGCGGTGATCGCACCAGGGCTGATCCGCATGGGGATCGAACCGCTGACCGCGCATTTCTTCATCTTCTACTATGCCGTGATGTCCGCGATCACGCCGCCTGTGGCGCTGGCGGCCTATGCGGGTGCAGCAATTGCACAATCAGATCCGATGAAGACCAGTGTCGAGAGCTTCAAGATCGGCCTGGCCGCCTTTATCGTGCCCTTCATCTTCTTCTACAATGACGGACTGCTGATGCAGGGCGATTGGGGGAATATCATACATGTGTTTTTCACAGCGCTTCTGGGCATCTATCTGCTGGCCTCAAGCGTGCAGGGGTGGCTGTTTGGATCGATCAACTGGCCGCTGCGGCTGCTGGTGGGGGCCGCCGCGCTGGCGATGATTTCAGGCGGCATTATCTCTGATCTGATCGGGCTGGGGGTCGCAGGGCTTGTCTTCGCGCTTCAGAAATATGTGCTGGCGCCTGGCGTTGTCGCCAAAGGCGCGGAGTGAGTTGCGCTGCCGCCCAGGTGCGATCCCCGGTAGGGTGCGTGCTGAGCACGCACCCTACAAAGGTCACCCATAGGCATCTGGCTCTGAGATTTTGCGCTGATCAATGAAAGCCTGAATCGATTCTGCAATCGCCGGATCAAGCGCGGGCTGCTGATAATCGCCCAGCATCTTGGCCACTCGTGCCGAAGCGAGCGTCTGCGTATCGCGCGCGCCTTCCTCGTCCCAGGTCTCGAACGGTTTGTAATCCAGCAGATCTGTGCGCCAGAACGCGTCCTTGAAATTTGCCTGAGTATGCGCGCAGCCCAGATAATGCCCGCCAGGTCCCACTTCGCGGATCGCGTCCATGGCCTGACCATTCTCCGACAGGTCAATCCCGCGCGCCAACCCATGCAATGCGCCAAGCTGATCGGCATCCATTACGAATTTCTCGTAAGAGGCCACCAGCCCGCCTTCCAGCCAGCCGCAGCTATGCAGCATGAAATTAACCCCTGCCAGCAAGGCCATGTTCAGGCTATTCGCAGATTCATAGGCCGCTTGCGCATCGGGCAGCTTCGAGCCGCAAAACGCCCCGCCCGAGCGGTAAGGCAGCCCCAGGCGCCGCGCCAATTGTCCGGCGCCATAGGTGATAAGCGCTGCTTCGGGCGTGCCAAAAGTGGGCGCGCCGGAATTCATGTCGATCGAGGTCACGAAAGCCCCCATGATCACTGGCGCGCCTGGGCGAACCAACTGGCTATAGGCGACGCCTGCCAGAACTTCTGCCAGCACCTGTGTCAATGTGCCTGCGACTGTTGTCGGCGCCATGGCCCCACCAACAATGAAGGGCGAGATGATGCAGGCCTGACCTGCCTGTGCATAGACTTCCAGCGCACCCATCATGACGGAATCGAATGTGAGCGGCGAATTGATATTGATCAGCGAGGTCATCACTGTGTTCTGGTCCACGAAATCAGTCCCGAAGAGCAGCTTCGCCATCGCCACCGAATCCGCAGCGCGCACAGGTTCGGTGACCGAGCCCATGAACGGCTTGTCCGAATAGACCATATGCGCCTGCAGCATATCCAGATGGCGCTTGTTCACCGCCACATCGGTCGGCTCGCAGACTGTGCCGCCGGAATGGTGCAGCCATTTCGACATATAGCCCAGCTTCACGAAATTGCGGAAATCCTCCATCGTGGCATAGCGCCGCCCGCCATTGGCATCGCGCACGAAAGGGGGGCCATAGACCGGGGCCAGCACCAGATTGCGCCCACCGATTTCAACATTGCGTGCAGGGTTGCGGGCGTGCTGGGTGAAGCGTTCCGGGGCCGTGGCGCAAAGCTGTCGGGCCAGACCGCACGGAATACGCACACGCTCGCCATCGACCTCGGCGCCGGCCGCGCGCCAGCGCTCAAGCGCTGCAGGGTTGTCGACGAAATTCACCCCGATTTCGGCCAGCACGGTTTCGGCATTGGTCTCGATGATCGCGAGTGCTTCTTCGTTCAGCACTTCCA
>SKSL01000279.1 GCA_007123015.1 Natronohydrobacter sp.
GGCTTGATCCAGTCACCGGCAATCATCTCTGGGCGGCCCACTGCCGCCACCAGAATATCCGCGCGGCGGCAGGTCTCGGGCAGATCGCGGGTGCGTGAATGGGCGATGGTGACTGTGCAACTGTCCCCCAGCAGAAGCTGCGCCATGGGTTTTCCCACGATATTCGAGCGTCCGACCACGACCGCGTTCAGCCCCGACAGGCTGCCATGGTGATCGCGCAGCATCATCAGACAGCCTAGCGGTGTGCAGGGCACCATCGACTTCTGCCCGGTCCCCAAACGCCCGACATTGGAAATGTGAAAGCCGTCCACATCTTTGGCCGGGTCGATGCTGTTAATGACAAGGTCCGAATTCAGATGCTCAGGCAGCGGTAACTGCACGAGGATGCCGTGAATCTGGGGATCGGCATTCAGCTTGTCGATCAGCGCCAGCAGATCGGCCTCAGATGTGTCTGCAGGCAGCTTATGTTCGAAAGAGGCCATCCCGACCTCGACCGTCTGTTTGCCTTTTGAACGGACATAGACCTGACTTGCAGGGTCTTTGCCTACCAAAACCACAGCCAGCCCCGGTTTCAGCCCATGGGTTTCCCGAAGCACAGTGACATGCTCGGCCACTTTGGCGCGGATCCGCGCCGCAAACAGTTTTCCATCCAGTCGTTCTGCAGTCACTCTGTCGTTCCCTCTGTCCCCGGTCCCAGCACCCGTTCTTCGCGTGCGATGGACCATTCGATCAGCCGTTCCCAAAGCGCCCCGGCCAGGTCCGGGTCCAGACCCTGCTGCGCGGCAAGCGTGCGGACATTCTCCAGCACTTCCGCGACCCGCGCGTCGATACGGGCCGGAAGCTGCGCTGTGGTCTTCAGGTCAATCGCGCGATCTATGTATCCCGCCCGCGCGACCAGCAGCGCGACCAGCTCGCGGTCAAGCCGGTCGATTTCCGTGCGCAATTCATCCATGTTCTGACAGTCGCCGGGCGGGCGCATGCGGGGATCCTTTATCCTGCAGGTGACAGGCAATACTTAGCCCCCCGACAGGCCCGTTGCAATGCGCCCCGGTGCCTCGGTTGCCTTCGCGGATCAGAACAAACCTTCGATCAGTCCTTCCTCGTTGAAACGGATCGTCTGCGCGGCGGGTTTGCGCGGCAGGCCCGGCATGGTCATGATTTCCCCGCAGATCACCACGATGAACCCGGCGCCCGCTGACAGGCGCACTTCGCGCACGGGGACAGAGTGATTCACAGGTGCCCCGCGCAGATCCGGATCGGTTGAAAAGGAATATTGCGTTTTGGCCATGCAGATCGGCAGATTGCCATACCCGGCCGCTTCCCAATCCTTCAGCTGGTTGCGGATCTTCGCGTCAGCCAGAACATTGTCTGCACGGTAGATGCGGCGCGCGATGGTTTCGATCTTCTCGAATAGCGGCATGTCGTCGCTGTAAAGGGGTGCGAATTGCGACCAGTCGCCATCGGCCAGTTCGGCCACGCGTGTCGCAAGTTCGGTGACGCCTTTCGAGCCCTCGGCCCAATGCCGACACAGGATCGCCTCGGTCCCAAGCGAGGCGACATAGTCTTTCACCGCTGCGATTTCGGCCTCTGTATCAGAATGGAAATGGTTGATCCCGACCACAACAGGAACGCCGAAAGCTTTCACATTCTCGATATGACGCCCCAGATTTGGGCAGCCTTTCTGCACGGCCTCTACATTTTCCGAACCAAGGTCTGCTTTCGCCACCCCGCCATTCATCTTCATCGCGCGAACAGTGGCGACAATCACTGCCACTGCCGGGGTCAGCCCGGCCTTGCGGCATTTGATGTTGAAAAACTTCTCTGCGCCCAGATCGGCCCCGAACCCGGCTTCGGTGACAACATAATCGGCCAGCCCTAGCGCGGTCTGCGTGGCCACGACCGAGTTGCAGCCATGTGCGATATTGGCAAACGGCCCACCATGCACGAAAGCCGGGTTGTTTTCCAAGGTCTGCACCAGATTGGGCTGCATCGCGTCTTTCAAGAGCACTGTCATTGCCCCTTCGGCCCCGATATCGCGGCAGTGGATCGGCGTCCGGTCGCGTTTGTAGGCGATGACGATATCGCCCAGACGGCGCTGCAGATCGTCCAGATCCGCGGCCAGACACAGGATTGCCATGACTTCAGAGGCCACTGTGATATCGAACCCGGTCTGGCGCGCGAACCCGTTCGACACGCCGCCAAGCGAGATGACCATATCGCGCAGCGCGCGGTCATTCATGTCGATGACGCGGCGCCATGTGATCCGGCGTTCGTCGATTTCCAGTTCGTTGCCCCAGTAGATATGGTTGTCGATCATCGCCGAGAGCAGGTTATGGGCCGAGGTGATGGCATGGAAATCGCCGGTGAAATGCAGGTTCATGTCTTCCATCGGAACAATCTGCGCATAGCCGCCGCCGGCAGCGCCGCCTTTCATGCCGAAATTCGGCCCAAGCGAGGCTTCCCGGATACAGATCGCGGCGCGCTTGCCAATCGCGTTGAGCCCATCGCCGAGGCCCACTGTCGTCGTGGTCTTGCCCTCGCCTGCCGGAGTAGGGTTGATCGCGGTCACGAGGATCAACTTGCCGCGCGTGCGGCCCCGCGCATCTGCGATGAATTCCTGACTGACCTTGGCCTTGTCATGACCGAAGGGCAGCAGGTGTTCCGAGGGGATGCCCAGCTTGGCGCCGATATCCTGAATGGGTTTCTTCTTTGCCTCTCGGGCAATTTCGATATCGGTCTTGAAGGCCATGTCTCGCTCCCTGCGTAGAAATCTCGCTGCCGCCCGCTATATCTGGGCGCTTCGCCGCCGTGAGCGGCGATTGCGACATTTTCCGCGTCAGTTGCGCCTTGCAGATTTCCGATATGAGACGCGTGTTTCGCAGGGTCGCGATCAAAACTAGGAAACGATAAAGCGCGAGGCCATCGCCCCGCGCTTCATGTGATCTGGAAGAGTTGGTTTCAGCCCTTTTTCAAGCAGCGCTGGCCCAGAACTTCGGCGATCTGCACAGCGTTCAGCGCAGCCCCCTTGCGCAAGTTGTCACTGACGCACCAGATATTCAGGCCGTTTTCGATCGTCGAATCCTGACGGATGCGGCTGATATAGGTCGCATATTCGCCCACACAGTCGACCGGGGTGATGTAGCCGCCGGCCTCGCGCTTGTCGACGACCAGAATGCCCGGAGCTTCGCGCAGGATGTCGCGGGCTTCTTCTTCATCAAGGAAATCCTCGAATTCGATATTGATCGCTTCCGAATGGCCCACAAAGACCGGCACGCGCACACAGGTCGCGGTCAGCTTGATCTTGGGGTCCATGATCTTCTTGGTCTCGGCGACCATTTTCCATTCTTCCTTGGTCGATCCATCTTCCATGAAGACGTCGATATGGGGAATGACATTGAAGGCGATCTGCTTGGGATAGACCGAAGGGGCAACTTCCTGCCCCGGCACATACAGGCCCTTGGTCTGGTTCCACAGCTCATCAATGGCTTCCTTGCCGGTGCCGGACACGGATTGATAGGTGCTGACCACCACGCGCTTGATACGCGCGCGGTCATGCAAGGGCTTCAGCGCGACAACCATCTGCGCCGTCGAGCAATTGGGGTTCGCGATGATGTTCTTCTTGCTGTAGCCCTCGACGGCGGCTGCGTTCACTTCCGGCACCACCAGCGGCACATCGGGATCGTAGCGATAGAGCGAGGAATTGTCGATCACGACACAGCCCTGTGCCGCGGCCTTGGGGGCATAGGTCTTGGTCGCGTCAGATCCCACAGCGAAAAACGCAATGTCCCAGCCTGTGAAGTCGAATGTGTCCAGGTCCTGACATTTCAGGGTCTTGTCGCCAAAGCTGACCTCGGTGCCCAAGCTGCGGCGCGAGGCCAGTGCAGCGATCTGGTCGACCGGGAATTCCCGCTCGGCGAGGATGTTCAGCATTTCGCGGCCCACATTGCCGGTCGCGCCTGCGATGGCGATCTTGTAGCCCATTCCGGCCTCCTTTTCACATGTCGAGCAGGACCTAACCGAAATCTGCGTCAAGGTGAAGGGGCGCTAATCCGTGCGGTCCTGAGCGAAGGCGTAGATGATGCAGCCGATCAGCAGCAGCAGCCCGAAGAACAGGAACAGGGTCTGATAGGCGGCCTCGGGGGATGCGGCCTGTCCTGCACGATGCACGGGGCCGCTTATGGCCTGCACCAGCCCGACGCCGCCGATCGAGCACAGGTTCAGAAAGGTCACACCACGCCCGGTCAGATGGGGCGGGACATAACTGCGGCCATGCGCCATCAATACCGGGAAAGACGCGCCGAAAAAGCCGATCGCTGCGAACAGGATCGCGGCTTGCCAGAACCCTGACAAAGGAAAGGCCGCAAGGGCAATAAGAGCAGCGGCCCCCAGCAGATTGCCTGTCAGGATCACTCCTTTGCGCGTGCCGACCAGGCGATCCAGCGGACCATATGCGAAATTCCCGGCGATCATGGCCAGGGCCATCAGCAATGTCACCTGTCCGATTCCGGTCGCTGTCGCGCCATAGAGATCAGCGTAGAATGGGCCGACCCACAACCCGCGCAGGCCCGCAGCAGGGGCGTAGTTGACAATGAGCAGCGGCAACATCAGCCACAGCGCCGGGATGCGCAGGATGTCCAGCAAGCTTCCCTCTGCGCCGTCCGGCGCCTCGGCCTTGGGGGGGTCCTGCACGACGAACCAGAGCACGACAGACACGATTGCTGTGATGAACCCTATTGCGAGCAACGAGCTGCGCCATCCGAATGCTTCTGCTGCCCAGGCCATGGGCAATGCGCCCAGAATATTACCCAACGATCCGAAGCCGATGACAGCCCCCGCCAATGTGGCAAAGATTGCAGGCCGGAAGCTGCGCGCGAAAATATAGTAAGACGCCATCAGCACAGGCGCGCAGCCAATCCCCAGAAGCGCCATCGCAAGATGGATATGCAGGGCGTTTTGCGCCAGCGCGAAAAGTGCAGCGCCACCAGTGCCGCCCAGACCCAGCATCAGCGCAGTGGTGCGACGCGGCCCGAAACGGTCGAGCGCCCAGCCCACGGGCAGTTGAAACAGCGCAAAGACCAGAAACCACAGGCCTGAGGCGAAGGCCAGATCCTCGGGCGTGACGCCCAGATCGGTCTGCAACAGCCCCGCGAGCACTGCCAGAAAAGACCGGTAGAATTGGCTGAGCAGATAGCCCAGCACCAGAAAGAACAGGCTCACTTTCATCAAGGTGCTCTGGACTGCTTCGTTGTCCCTGATACTTATTGAACCTGTGAAGCAATTGCAACGGGCTGAATGCGCAGCTTTCGTGTCGCGCCTGGTCCGGGCCCTTGCTAGACGGGGCAGGGAATGGAGTCAGTCATGGACGATTTTCCTGCAACCGAAGGCTATCATTACCGTGTCATGGCCCGCGCGATCGCGCTGATCGACGCACCGGGCGGGGCGCAGCTTTCGCTGGCAGAACTGGCCGGGGCGATGGGCATGAGTGCGGCCCATTTTCAGCGCGTGTTCAGCCAATGGGTGGGCGTCTCGCCCAAACGCTACCAGCAATACCTGACACTGGGCCATGCGCGCAGCTTGCTTGCAGCGCGGTTTTCCAC
>SKSL01000208.1 GCA_007123015.1 Natronohydrobacter sp.
CAGGCAGGCGCTGCCCGGCGGTGCCGCCGGGCGGGACATCGGCACTGGAATCGCGTTATGCAGAGGTCTTTCGCAAGCTGATCGACCGGGTTTGGACAACTGCCGCACGATGCAAAATAAGCGCGAATACCCCTTATCAGATCCAGACTGTAACCAAATGACAACCGAGCCCAATAGGCTCCATCCGGGCAGAAACTCTGTCAGAGCATGGGAACCGCGTAAAGGTGCGCTTCACAGGCGATTGGGCACTGGCCGTCAAACAAGGTCGTCCCCGGAAACCCTGCTGCAGTCATGCCCTGCAGACGTCGCCGCCCGATACCCCGCTGGGTCACCGTATCTGCCTGCTGCGCACCCCTCTGCCAGCTGCCAACCCGATGCCCAAAGAAGATCAAAGTTCGGGATTCCCCGGTGCATCGACCTCCTGATAAAGGGGGACCTTTGACCGAGTGCGCGGCTGAAGCAGGTCACCATCAGGCCTGTGGGCTGCCTGATTAGAAGGTATTCAGTCGATCCAGTCTTGCTCTGACGGACAGCCCATGTGCCTCAAGGCTCTCGGAAACAGCCAGAGTTTCGGCAGCCGGGCCGATCCGTGCCAAGGCCTCTGGCGTCATCCGCGCAACTGTGGTCCGCTTCATGAAATCCAGCACCGACAGACCCGAGGAAAACCGCGCCGAGCGCGCCGTCGGCAGAACATGGTTCGGCCCTCCGACATAATCGCCAATGGCTTCGGGCGTCCAATGGCCCAGAAACACAGCCCCCGCATGCTTGATCTGCGCGAAAAGCGCCTCTGGGTCGGCCACGCAGAGTTCCAGATGCTCGGGCGCGATTCGGTCCGACAGGCGCGCGGCTTCTACCATGTCCTGCACGACAATCACGGCGCCGAAATCGCGCCAGCTTGCCCCTGCGATGGCCCGGCGCTGCAATGTCGCCAGCCGCGTGTCGACCGCAGCCGCCACTGCGCGCCCGAAATCAGCATCCGTCGTGATCAGGATCGACTGTGCACTTTCATCATGTTCAGCCTGCGACAAGAGATCGAGCGCAATCCAGTCGGGATCGTTCTCGGCATCCGCGATCACCAGGATCTCTGACGGGCCTGCGATCATATCTATCCCGACACGCCCGAAGACCCGTCGCTTCGCGGCAGCGACATAGGCATTTCCGGGGCCTGTGATCTTGTCCACAGGCGCGATCGTCTCGGTACCATAGGCCATCGCGGCAACAGCCTGCGCCCCGCCGATCCGATAGACCGTATGGACCCCGGCAATCTTTGCAGCCAGCAGCACAAGCGGGTTGACCTGCCCCTCGGGGGTAGGCGCGCAGATCACCAGACGCTCGACCCTGGCCACCTGAGCAGGGATCGCATTCATCAGGACAGAGGACGGATAACTCGCCAAGCCGCCGGGCACATAGAGCCCCGCTGCCGCAACGGGCCCCCAGCGCCACCCCAGTTCTGCGCCCGCTGCATCGGTCCAGCGCGCATCTTCAGGTCGTTGGCGGGCATGATAGGCGCGGATTCGCTCTGCGGCACATTCCAGCGCGATGCGTTCCTCTTCGGGCACAGTGGCGCAATGGGCCTCGATCTCATCGCGGGTGAAGGCGAGTGTCGCGGGGGTCAGATCCAGCCGATCAAACCGGGTCGTCAGTTCGATCACCGCTGCATCGCCACGCGCGCGCACATCTGCAATGATCGCCGCGACTGTGTCATCGACATCCACGGCCTCTTCGCGCTTGGCCGCCAGAAGTGCGGAAAATTGCGCCTCGAAATCCGGCGCGGTCGTTTCCAGAAATACTGGCATCAATGGTCCTCGGGGTGTTGCGGGGCCTTACGGGACGGGGCGCGATAGGGCCGTGTGACGTCAGACAGCAGGACATCCAGACATTCAACCTCCAGCCGGATTTCACCATCGCCCGCAAGGATCAGATGCAGATAGCCGGCCCCAGCCTCCGTAGCCTGGAACCTAAGCGCCAGAAGCGACAGGACCAGATCGCGGTTCCCCCGTTCGACCCCGTTCGAGGCCACCGCCCACACATCCTGCACCAGCAGCACGGATTGCACGCGCTCGAAATCACCCGCTCGTTCGGCGCGCGGATGGTCTTCCCAGCGAAACCGGTTGATCAGCAGCGCAAAGCGGCGGCGTTTCGTATCCCAACGCATCTCGGTTACCGGAAAAACAGCGTCCTGTACCAGCGCGGACAGCACTTTCAGGTCATCCGCATCTTGTGCTGCCAGGCGCAGGGGGCTTTCTACCCCATCCTCGAACCGCGCGTCTGTCATGCCTTGATCCGCTCGATCTTCGCGCCGCAAGCCCCCAGCTTGCGCACGACATGCTCATAGCCGCGGTCCAGATGATAGACACGGCTGACGACTGTTTCCCCCTCTGCAGCAAGGGCTGCCAGGATCAACGAGACCGAGGCGCGCAGATCCGTCGCCATCACTGGCGCGCCGCGCAGTTTTTCGACGCCGGTCACAGTGGCTGTGCCGCCATGCACGTCTATTTGCGCGCCCATCCGCATCAGTTCCGGCGCATGCATGAAGCGGTTTTCAAAGATATGTTCTTCCAGCAGCGAAACGCCATCGGCTGTGCACATCGCCGCCATGAATTGCGCTTGCAGATCCGTCGGAAAGCCGGGGAACGGCTCGGTTGCCACATTGACGGCCTGCAGCCGGTCGCTTTTGCGGGTGACGCGCAGACCAAGGGCTGTCTCCTCGACCTCGACCCCGGCCGCTTCGAGCTTGTCGACAAAAGCCTGGACCAGATCAAGCCGACCGCCCAGACATTCGACCGAGCCCCCGGCAATGGCGGGCGCGAGCATGTAAGTGCCCAGTTCGATCCGGTCCGTGACCACCGGATGCGTGGCGCCGCCAAGACTGTCGACACCTTGCACTGTTATTGTCGATGTCCCCTCGCCTTCAATCTGCGCGCCCATGCGCCGCAAGCACTGCGCAAGATCCACGATTTCGGGCTCGCGTGCAGCATTGACCAGAACCGTTGTGCCTTTGGCCAGAGTCGCTGCCATAAGCGCGTTTTCCGTCGCCCCGACCGAGACGATGGGAAATTCGAACCGCGCAGCTTTCAGCCCGCCCGGTGCCGTTGCATGGACATACCCGTCGCGCAGGTCCAGCTCGGCGCCAAGGGCTTCAAGTGCGCGCAGATGCAGGTCCACAGGCCGTGCACCGATGGCACATCCGCCCGGCAAGGACACCACAGCATGCCCATCGCGCGCCAGCATCGGCCCCAGCACAAGGATCGACGCCCGCATCTTGCGTACGATCTCGTAATCAGCCCGGTGCGAGGTCAGATCATGGCTGGACAGCGCCAGCACCTGCCCTTGCTGCAGGCTCGCAACCTCTGCGCCCAAGGATCCGAGCAGCTCTGTCATGGTGCGGATATCCGACAGGCGCGGGGCGTTGGTCAGGGTCAGCGGCTGATCTGTCAGGAGCGTCGCGGGCATCAGGGTCAGGCAAGCATTCTTGGCCCCGGCAATCGGGATCTGGCCGTGCAAGGGGCCATTGCCCGCGACAACAATCGAATCCATCTGCTCACCCTTTTACGCGTTATCTTTATCTTTGGACGCAGGTCCGCTCTCGCGCAAGCGCGCCTGCGCCTTGCGTTTGGCGATATTCGCTTTCAGCGCCGCTTTCAACCGGGCCGCGCGCGCAGCCTCGGTAGATTTGCGCGACTCCGTTGTCGCGCCTGTATCACTTGGCTTTTCCTTACGCATGGCTTCTCCTAACCCAAGATGGAAAAACCGTCCAGATAAGGCTTGCGTGAGTTGGAAATTCCGACTACCTAGCCGCGCATCAGGCTGCGGTAGCTCAGTGGCAGAGCACTCCCTTGGTAAGGGAGAGGTCGAGAGTTCAATCCTCTCTCGCAGCACCATATTTTCAGGACGTTAGCGAATAGGGCGATTCAGGTTGCCCCCGCTTGGCGCTTTTGTGCCGAGTTCGTTCATGAGGCGTTCTGGTCGGCCGAGCTCAAGATGATGCGCGGCGGCTTGCGCAGCTTACTCCCTGTCGCGCGCTCGAAGTCGGCAAACTGTTCTGGCTTGATCCGCACAGATGCAAGAACTTGGCTTCTGTCCTATTCGGGCGCATAGGCATAGATGTCTCCAATCTGAACATTGTTTCCAAGGCAGTGATAGAAGTCGTACCGCACGGTTGAGACGGGCGGAAACTCCCGAGGCAGAAGCGACCACGCACAGCCAGCCGCCGCGATGTACTGGATGGCATTCCAGACCGCGCGTCACAGGGCAATCGCGTTTGGAAATTCCGAAACTCGTCGGCGAACGAAACTGGCGAATTGGCAGCTCAGGACGACGAGAGACGTCGCTGTGTTCACTTAACCCTCTCACTACGGGATCGAAAAATTCCAACCGCGATTGCCCTGCCGCGCGTCATCCCATACGCTCGGAGGCATAAGACCCCGGAGAAGCCTGAAACACGACTGTCTTGTTCCCGTTCAGGAACACGCGGCGGTGGATATGGGCATGGATCGCGCGGGCCAGAACCTGGCTTTCGACATCGCGCCCCAGACTGACATAATCGCTGGGCGACTGCGCATGTGTGACGCGCACGATATCCTGCTCGATGATCGGGCCTTCATCCAGATCCGCAGTGACATAATGCGAGGTCGCGCCGATCAGCTTCACGCCGCGCTCATAGGCTTGTTTATAGGGGTTGGCCCCTTTGAAGCTGGGCAAGAAGCTATGGTGGATATTGATGATCCGCCCCGACATTCTCTGGCACATGTCATCTGACAGAACCTGCATGTAGCGCGCGAGAACGATCAGTTCCGCGCTGGTTGCGTCGACCACTTCCATGATACGGGCCTCGGCCTGTGGTTTGTTGGCCTTGGTGACAGGGATGTAATGGAACGGGATATCATGATTCACGACCACTTTCTGATAATCCATATGGTTCGAGATCACGGCTACAATGTCGATCGGTAGCGCTCCGATCCGCCAACGATAGAGCAGATCGTTCAAGCAATGCCCGAAGCGCGACACCATGATGATGACTTTCATCCGCGTGGATTCGTCATGAAAGGCGTGGTCCATATCAAAGGCCGCCCCGACTGGGCCGAAAGCCTGCTGAAGCACCTCAAGCGTTGCGCCGGTCTCGCTCTCGAAACTGACACGCATGAAGAACTTGCCGGTTTGCATGTCGTCGAATTGGGACGAATCGGTGATGTTGCACCCTTGCTCGGCGAGAAAGCTGGCTATGGCGGCCACGATCCCGCGTGCTCGGTCGCAGGTGACGGTCAGAGCGAATTTTGGCATAGGTCAGTCCTTTGGAATTGCATCCACGGCGATTGTGATCGGGGGACGTCGTCGTCTAGATATCGATGGTATGTTGTTTTTCCCATCTGCTGAAATGGGACACGAAAGAGTTCCATTCCCTGTGTTTCAGTTTGAGAGTCTGATTCGAAACTATCCGTGAGATGTCATGCCCTTGCGAGGAACCTCATGACGCGTCGGATGTGTTCGATGAGGAGCCATGCCTCTGCACTGGCGACGGTTTTCTCCCAGTCTTTGGCCATGCGTCGGCACCGCCCGAGCCACGCGAGGGTACGCTCGACCACCCGGCGCCGCGGGATGACTTCGAAGCCCTGCGCGGTATCGGAGCGTTTCACGATCTGCAACGCCCAGCGCCCGATCTTCTCCAGAGCCCCCTTCAGCTTGGGCCCGGCATAGCCGCCATCGGCGAATATCCGTCAGCAAAGCCCCCAATTCCGCTTCCAGCGATCTGTCCTTCAGGAACAACCCGACAATCCCACACATCGCTTATGCCCTTTCGGTCTTGATGTTGGGCGGACGCTAGCAGCAAATCTGCCAGCCATCAACTAAAAAGAATTAAATTTTCCTGTGCGGAAATATGTCGTCGATAGATATGCCTTTGATTTAGAGTATGTCGCTCGGAACTGGTTCCCGGTTCCGAGCTTGTCGACATGCGAAAACAATAGGCCAGAGCGTATGGCGTGAATGCAGTTGAACGCGATCCGCTCCAGACAGCGCCCAATCCAAACCCGGCTTTCCTGCGTCATCGCGATTCGGCCGATAAGTGCGACCAGCTCAGGCCAGTTGCGACCAATTCTGCATCCAAAGCGCGCAGAGCACATGGTGACAAGTTTGTTTTTGCCTATTGGGAAATTTTTTTTCTTTTTGTGTTGATTTTCTGGCTCAACATGGTCTGCTTGGTGGCGCGAGGCGCAAGCAAGGTCACAAGACACCATTCCAGTGAGACCAATTCATACCAAAACGCGCCACCTTTGATGGGAGAGACAGACATGACACAATCCTGGCGCTTTTCAGCCTTGGCCGACCGCCATCGCGCGATGGGGTCCGACCTTGAAGACTGGTCCGGCATGGGCACGGCCTGGAGCTATGACAAGGATCAGGAAGAAGAATACCTAGCCATCCGGACCAAGGCCGGGTTCATGGATGTCTCTGGCTTGAAGAAGGTGCATGTTGTCGGGCCGCACGCGTTCCATGTCATCGACCGCGCCACGACACGCAATGCCGACAAGATCAAACCAGGGCGCAGTTCCTATGCGACCATGCTGAATGACGAGGGCAAATTCATCGATGATTGCGTGATCTACCGCACAGGGCCGAATGCCTATATGGTCGTGCATGGGTCTGGCCAAGGGCATGAGCAACTGACCATGGCCGCGATGGGCCGGGATGTGGACATTCGCTTCGACGACAATCTGCACGACATTTCACTGCAGGGGCCGCTGGCCGTTGATTTTCTTGAGAATCAAGGGGTCCCCGGCATTCGTGAACTGGCCTATTTCGCGCATGTGCAGACCATGCTCTGGGACAAGCCGGTCATGATCTCTCGGACTGGCTATACGGGCGAACGCGGATACGAGATTTTCTGCCGTGCCCAGGATGCAGTGGCGATCTGGGACTTGCTGGTCGAGCATGGCGCGCCCATGGGCATAATCCCGACGCGCTTTACCACACTGGATTGGCTGCGCGCCGAAAGCTACCTGCTGTTTTTCCCTTACGACAATTCGGACATGTACCCTTTCGAGGATGAGAAGGCTGGTGACACGCTGTGGGAACTGGGCCTCGATTTCACTGTGTCCAAAGGCAAGACCGGTTTTCGCGGGGCTGAAGAACATTACCGCCTGAAGGGCAAGGAACGGTTCAAGATTTACGGGGTGAAGCTGGAAGGCACCACGCCCGCTGATGAAGGTGCATCACTGTTGAAGGATGGCAAACAGGTCGGGACTGTCACAGTTGGCATGTACTCGTCGTTGAACAAGCACAATGTCGGAATTGCCCGGATGCCAGTGGATTGCGCAGTGGACGGCACAGCGATGACCGTCAAGAATGCAACCGCCGAAATCCCATGTGTCGCGCATTCCATGCCCTTCTACGATCCGGACAAGAAGCGCCGCACCGCCAAGAACTGAGCCGCCATAGGAGCGCGCGCGCTGATGCGCGCCCCGCCAGACAGGAGATGCATGCCGGATGAGCACGTTTCAATTCCCCCCCTCCATTGCCAGCCGCCCGACTTATGGTACCCTCGGTCCCCGTGCCGGGGCGGCCCAGATCATGCTTGCCGATGCCGAAGGGGCAGAAGCGCTGCTCGCGGTTGCGAAGACTGACCCAGAGCTGATGCGCCGCGCGCATGTCATTTACATTCCGAAACACACAGGCGCGCAGTTCATTGACCAGCTTCGCGCCGCCAACCCCGCCATTTTGCACGTCGCGCCCAGCTATGCGGCCTGCACCCAGCGCCTGCATCGTGTGTTCAGCGCAGCCCCAATGGGCGCGCAGCTCTACCTTGCCGGAACCGAAGGGCTGATCGGGCAGGCCATGGCACTTGCTCTGCAGATCGGCATTCCGAAATCCGCGATCCAGACCGAACATCGCGGCTCTGTCGCGCGGCGGGTGCAATGCGTGCATTGCAAGGGAATCACCGAGGACGTGATGATCGACCCGTTTCAATGTAGCCATTGCGGGCTGAATCTATTCGTGCGCGATCATTATTCTCGTCGTCTGGCTGCGTTTCAGGGCGTCTGCATCGACGCCGAAGACCCCGGCAATGTGCCCCCATCGGTGGAGCTGTATTCATGAGCACCGATCTGGACAGACTGCACGTCGTCGTAACCGCCAAAGTCAAGCTGAATGATCTGGTCACGCGCTTCGAGTTCGTCCATGCCGGAGGCAAGCCGCTGCCACCTTTTTCCGGCGGGGCGCATGCGCTTGTCGAGATGCGCGACGGCGATGTAACCCGGCTGAACCCCTATTCGCTAATGTCCGATCCGCTGGACCCGTCGCATTATGCCATATCCGTGCGGCGCGATGATGCCGGGCGCGGTGGCTCTGTGTTCCTGCATGACAAGGTGCAGGTGGGGGATCGGCTGAACCTTGGCTATCCGGTCAACCTGTTCGCCCTCGACCTAACCGCGCGCAAGCATCTGATGATCGCGGGCGGCATCGGGATCACGCCCTTCGTGGCGCAGATCAAGCAATTGCAATCCACAGGCGGAGCGTTCGAATTGCATTATGCCGCCCGCACGCAAGCGCTTGCCACCTATGCCGATGCGTTGCGCGCCGCGCATCCGGCGCGGGTCAATCTGTATCTGGATGATCAGAACCAGCAGATCCCGCTCGAGCGGCTGCTCTCGGGCCAGCCGCCGGGAACCCATGTCTATGTCTGCGGCCCGCGCGGGATGATCGACTGGGTGCTGACCACGGCCCATGCGCTTGGCTGGCCGCCCGAGGCTGTCCATTTCGAAGAATTCCTGGCCCCGCAACCCGGCATGCCATTCACTGTGGAGCTCGCACAGACCGGCAAGACCATCTGTGTCGGCGAACATGAAAGCCTGCTGGAAGCCATGGAGCGCGAAGGCGTTGATGCACCATATCTGTGCCGTGGCGGGGCCTGCGGGCAATGCGAAACCCGTGTCCTCGCGCATGACGGCACCTTCCACCATCACGATCATTGGTTGGAAGAGCATGACCGCAACGGCCGCAAGATCATGCCCTGTGTCAGCCGGTTCGAAGGCACCCGGCTTGTATTGGACAGGTAGAAGGAGTCAGGACCATGACGATACAGTTCAACGACGAAACCTTCCGTGATGATTACACATTCCGTAATTCGGACTGGGCGATCCGGCGGTTTCCCTTTCCGTTCCACGAAGACAGCTACATGTATTCGGTCAATATGGAACGCCATCGCGGCGGGCCGGAGGGCTCGGTCTATGCCAAGCGCTTCGATGTGGACGAGCATTACATCTCTGAAATGCGAGACCGCGCGCTGGTCTTGGCCGAAGACCCGCTGCGCTGTCAGTCCTTGCCGCATATGACGCTGGCAGGCTGGGACTTGCTGGAATTGATCATGGTCAACAAATCCGAGGATTATCCCGACCTGTTCGAACTGGATCGGGACGGTAACAAATGGCGCTGGATCAACAAGCCCCTGAGTATTGATGACAGCTTCATCTTCATGGACGAGGCCAGCCTGCCTTACGGTCCGATGGAATATATCACCCGGCAGACGCAGGGCGATTTCGCTGTGCTTGACCAGCGCGAGAACAATCTGTGGATGGACGCGGGAATGGTGACCACCCAAGCCGATTGGTCGCTGGATTTCGACATCGGGATGAACTTTTTCGAATGGCACGCCCCTGTGCCGCTGGCGCATGAAATGGGCGTGTTCAAGCGCGCGCTGAAATTCCTGCTGAATGTGCAGCAAGGCAACCCTGCGCGGCGGTTGAACTGGACGATGACCGTTAATCCACTGCTCGATACCAGCCCCGAGAATTACCACAAATGGGGCGTCCAGAAGACCACGCTGACGCCCGAAAATCTGGGCCGCAAGCAACATCTTAGGGTCGAGTTGCAGACTTTCTACCGTCTGCCGCGGTCCAATGCGCTGGTTTTTCCGATCCGCTGCTATCTGATCGCGCTTGAAGACCTTGTGACGATCCCGAAATGGGGCCGCCGCCTGCATCGGGTAATTCGGGATCTTCCAGTCGAATTGGCGACTTACAAGGGGTTCATCGACAATCGCCCCCTGATCTTGGACTATCTGTCGCAATTCGATGATGGGCTGCCCACCTCACCCGGGGTCTGGCCTGATCTGGACAGCGAACCACCGCTGCGGCGCTGAATGTCAGGCGTTTTGCGGATAGGCAATGATCGATAGATATCGCGCGGGCAGCTTCTCCAGCCCTTCCGGCCCGTGCGGGGCATCCGCGTCAAAAAACAAGGTATCGCCAGGCTTCAGATGATAAAGCATCACATTGTGGCGATACTGCAATTCCCCCTCCAACATATAGATCGTCTCAATCCCACCATGCTGAAAGGTCGGAAAAATATCGGATTCGTGCGTGAGCGTGATCAGATAGGGTTCCACGATAACGCCGCTGGCATTGGACCCGATATGCCCAAGAAGATTATATTGATGCCCTGCGCGCGTGCCTTCCCGCTCGATCTCTACGCCCATGCCTGCCGGGGTGTGAACCGCCTCACGGTGTTCCTCGAACCTGCGAAAAAACGCGGTCAAGGGCACGCTTAGCGCATGCGATAGCGTCTGCAACGTGGTTAGAGAGGGCGAAGTGTTGCCATTCTCGATCTTGGACAGCATCCCGATGGACAACCCGGTTAGCGCTGCGAGCTCGGCCACTGTAATCCCCTTTTGTCGACGGAAACCGCGCACCTCGCGCCCTATTGCGACTTCAAGCACCTTTTCGCGCTCGTCGCGCGTGCTGTGGGGGTCTTGGCGCAACGATGCTAAGGGCCCGGCAATTTCTGTTGGCTTTGCGATCGTCGTCATCAGTCACCTTTCGGGATGCGCGCAGCGATGGATTTCGGAAAACAGGGTCGCAAGGATCCTGCGGGATGTTTCCTCGCATTATACTCAGCATAACTGAAAATGAAAATATTCCGATTTGAGTCCTGCTTTCTTCAGACAGTTCAGTGAAGACTGCAGGGTCGCGACCGGGAGCGATCTGATGTGGCGTTCGATAATGCACCAGATCGAAGGTACAGTGCCAACATAGACCGCGTCCATGTTCCGACACCCCTGCATGCGCGACGAAGGTCCCGACCAACGCATTCCCGCGCAGCCCCGATGCCGGCGCGGCGCGCACTCTGAATGCAGCAAGACTTCTGGCTATTTCCCGGTCCAATCTCTATATCGTCAAAGGCGAACCGCGCGACACAGGCGGTCGCGGTCACGGACGAAATGGGACGAGCGATGAATTCACGGCTGGAAGCAGGGCTTGTGCTGGATCAGGCCGTTGGCGGTACCGTGCAGATCGTGATCGATACGCTGTTTGCGAAAATCCGATCAGAAGAATACGCCGCCGACTCTCGCCTGCCAAGTGAGCGGACTCTGGCCGCCGAACTGGGCGTCTCTCGCAACACCGTGCGCGAGGCACTCGACGTACTGGCCATGCATGACATCATTCGGCGGCGCGCCGGCAGCGGCAGTTTCGTGACTTACCGCGCGCGCAAGATCGAGCAGGCAGGCAGCGGGTCGATTGCCGAACGCACCAGTCCATTGGACCATCTTGTGGTGCGCAGCATCATCGAACCGGAAATGGTGCGTCTTGCGACCATCAACATGAGCCCGCGCGAATTGGAAGAGTTGGACGAAATCGTCTCGCGTATTGAGCAGGTGCGCAGCGATGTGGGCGAATTCATCAGATGCGAGGAAGAGCTTTATCGCAAGATCGCCCAAGGCACCCGCAACCCCTTGCTGGAAGCCTGCTATGAACTGACGATCGAGGTCTGTCGCCAGAGCTTTCGCACTGCGCTGATGCGCCGCCACCTGACGCCGGACCGTATCCAGAAATATCAGACCAGCTACAACACTTTGTTTAACGCCATTGCCGCGCGTGACGTCGAGGCTGCAGTGGAATTCGTGAAGCTGCACTTGGTGGATGAGCAGAAGTTACTTCTGCACGAAGCCTGAGGCAGAGCGTCACTCCGCCCTGTCGGGCACTCTGGGATGCAGGCTGTGCGGCACATTCGGGGTGGCCAGTTTCTGGTGCCAGAGCTGGCCAAGGTTGCGCATTTCAGCTTCCAGCAGTGCCCCGTGCTGGTCCAGCCAGCCCTGCACGGACCCAAATTCTACAATGCGCGCCTTGCCGTCTTCAAGGCGGACAACCGGCCAATCGCCCACAAGCGCATGGCTGATTCCAAAAACATCCTCGCCCCACCATGCAGCCGGGCCGAACGGATGGTCGACCTGCCCCATCTGCTTCATCGCAGCCAGAACAGCCGCCGCATTCAGCGCCCCCACCTTCTCGACCGCTGCATGCCAGATGTCGAGAATGGCGACATATTCCCAGCTGACCGCGCTCCAGCTGCCGGGGAAGCGCTCCTGATATTCGGCATAGAAGCAATGTGGCTGGTTGAAAAAGAACGCCTTTTCGGTCAGGGCCGGATCATCGAAATCGGGAAACTGGAAAATCGTGCCTTCCATGAAGCTGACCGAGGTACGCGCAACCAATTGATCATATTGATCCATGGTGCAGGACAGGATGGTGCCACGATAGCCCTGCGCATGGGCATATTCGGTCATGGCGTGGACCATAGGCGTATAGCTGGTGCACCAGCACAGCAGGTCAGGGGATTGGTCAAGCATTGGCTGAACGATCGCGCCCACATCGGTCGTGTCTGGCGGGTATTGCACTTCTTTGCAGATCTGATGACCAGAGGCTGCGAAAGCTGCGCGATACGTGGCCAGGGATGGCAGGCCAAAGCCATCGCGCTGGCTGCACAAGGCGATCCGATGCACCTGCGGATAGTTGCGCGCAACCCAGTCTACCCCGGTCACGTTATAGACTGGATGCACCTCTGATGGGGCGATCAGATAGCGCGTGTCAGGCGACAGGTCACTGGGCAGAAGGGTTGACGCAAGAACCCGACTTTCATTCAGCAAATCCCGCAGATGCGCGACATAATCCCCGCCCAGCAACATCAGCAGCGACACTTGCTCTTGCCACACGAGGTCGCGCGCCAAAGCAAGTGCCATGTCCGGATCATCCCCGCAATCTCGCGCGAGCACCCGTACCGGGTAGCGTCGCCCTTGCAGCAGAAGACCCCCGGCGCGGTTCAGCCAGTCTTCCCAGATCTGGCAGCCCTGATAGCCCGGCAATCCCCAGGATTGTACTGACCCGCTCAGCGGCACCAGCATGCCGATCTTAACCTCTTGCGCCATGCCCACCCCAAAGCTGGGCAACAGACTGCGCATGGCAATGCGATGGGCGAAACTCGTGTCGATCATGGCGTAAGAATAGCAGGTCCGAAAAGGCATGCGATGAGAAAATCCCCTTATGCTGGAAAACATTTATTACTGCGGTGAAATTTATTGACAGATTGGACCGAACTGGCGCAGCATTGGTTCAGACCAATATCTGCACTGGTCCCTTTTCCTCGCTGACGGAGACATGACGATGACCCAGAAGAAAGTCGCAATCATCGGCGCCGGCCCCTCGGGTCTTGCACAACTGCGCGCGTTCCAATCCGCTGCGGCCAAAGGAGAAGCAATACCCGAGATTGTTTGTTTCGAGAAACAGGATAATTGGGGCGGTTTGTGGAACTATACCTGGCGCACGGGGCTGGATGAGAATGGCGAGCCGGTCCATTGCTCGATGTATCGTTACCTGTGGTCCAATGGCCCCAAAGAAGGACTTGAATTTGCAGATTATTCTTTCGAAGAGCATTTCGGCAAACAGATCGCGTCCTATCCGCCGCGCGCTGTGCTCTTCGACTATATCGAAGGCCGGGTCCTGAAAGCGGATGTCCGCAAATGGATCCGGTTCAGCACTGTGGTGCGCTGGATCAGCTATGATGCTGACACGGAGAAATTCACCGTGACTGTGCATGACCACAGCAAGGATCACGTCTATTCGGAAGAGTTCGACAATGTGATCGTCGCCTCGGGACATTTCTCTGTGCCCAATGTGCCGCATTACCCTGGCTTCGAATCCTTCAATGGCCGCCTGCTCCATGCCCATGATTTCCGCGATGCGCGCGAGTTCAGCGGCAAGGATATCCTGGTGATGGGCGCGTCCTATTCGGCCGAAGATATCGGCTCTCAATGCTGGAAATATGGCGCGAAATCCGTCACCTCTTGCTACCGCTCGGCGCCGATGGGCTTCAACTGGCCCGAAAACTGGGAAGAGAAGCCCGCACTGGAACGGGTGGACGGCAACACGGCCTATTTCAAGGATGGCACGTCCAAGCATGTCGATGCGATCATCCTGTGCACGGGCTACAAGCACAGCTTCAACTTCCTGCCTGACGACCTTCGCCTGAAAACCGCCAACAGGCTGGCTACGGCGGACCTCTACAAGGGCGTGGTATGGGTCCATAACTCCAAGCTGTTTTATCTGGGGATGCAAGACCAGTGGTTCACGTTCAATATGTTCGACGCGCAATCCTGGTGGGTGCGCGATGCGATCATGGGCAAGCTTGAGATACCGACCGACACGGCTACGCTGCTGGCGGATGTTGCAGAGCGCGAAACGCGCGAAGAAGCCAGCGACGACACCAAATACCCCATCAAGTATCAAGGCGACTATGTGAAGGAACTGATCGCGGAAACCGACTACCCGTCCTTTGACGTGGATGGTGCCTGCGAGGCCTTCTATCAGTGGAAAAAGCACAAGATCAAGGACATCATGGCCTTCCGGGACAACAGTTACAGGTCGGTTATCACCGGCACCATGGCACCTGTGCACCACACGCCCTGGAAGGATGCACTGGATGACAGCATGGAAAGCTACCTGCAGAATGAGGCAGAGCCTGCGCCCGCAGAATAACCCTTGGCAATCGGCGAAAGCCTTCTGCGCCCGGCCCCGGTCAAAGGGGGGCGAGCGCACTGCATCTGCAGAAAATGCTTGATCCCCCTTGCCGCCCATCACCGCCCGGAAGCCAATACGATGCCAAAGCAGCAAAGAGACGGCGCGCCGCTTTCGTACAGATCCAGAATTGACTTGCTTGAGAACGCACTTGGAAATATTCTTTTTGGGAAATATTTTTTCCTAAATCTCTCAGGGGCGCAGTCATGCCGCTAGATACTTATCCCAAGGTCGTGCCCGGTGCGCCCCGTCCCAGCGCAACGCGCCTTGCGCAGGGACTGACCCTGCCCGCCGGGGTAGAACGCTACCAGGTCGAGGGCGGCGGCGCGATCCTTGTGAAGCTGGAGCCGGGTGACCGGGTGAATATTCGCAACATGGAAGGGGGGCAGGCTGCAGAGCTGCTGGCGATTGATTTGGATGGGCATTACGGCACCAGCGCCCTTGAGGCCCCGGCCAATGCACAGTCCGAGGGTGTGCGCGCGGTCCTTGCATCGGGTGATGGGTCGATGCACCGCGTCAGGCGCAGGTTGGACCAGTTGGGTGCCAATCTTGCACACGCCCCGAGCCTGCGCCTTTTCGACAGCACAACCAAAGCCGGCACGTCAGCGGATTTCACGGCCACACGCGCCGCGTATCTGCTGATTGCCGCCCCCGGTGATCCCATGTCGCCCCACGGGCAAGACACGCTCACCCCGCTCGCAGTGCTGCTGACCCGCGCCATGCTGCGCCCGCAGACCCGTTTCGACCTGCCCGACCCGCTCGCGGACCCGCTGGCCGATATCCGCGTACAGTCTGCCACCGCTCAGGCATATTTCGTCAAAAAGGGCGATTTCATCCAGATCCTCGACGTAGATGGCCGCCAATGCACCGATTTCCAGTGCTTTGACGCGCGCAAGCTGGACCGTGGGCTGCAACGCCCGCTGGATGTTACAACCACACGCACGCTGATGGGTCATGCCTATCCGATGCCAGGGCTGCACGCGAAATACTATGATCAGGATATGCACCCTCTGGTCGAAGTCATTCAGGACACTTGCGGACGGCATGATGCTTTCGCCATGGCCTGCGCTGCGAAATATTACGACGATATCGGCTATCCCGGTCATGTGAATTGCACGGATAATTTCAACAGCGCCCTCGCGCAGTTCGGCGCCGATCCGCGCCCAGGCTGGATGGCAATCAACTTCTTCTTCAACACCTGGCTTGATGACCATGGTGTACTCTATGCTGACGAGCCCTGGTCGCGCCCCGGCGATTATGTGCTGTTGCGCGCGTTGACGGATCTGGTCTGTGTCAGCTCTGCCTGTCCCGATGATACAACGGCCGCCAATGGCTGGAACCCGACTGACATCCATGTGCGGACCTATAGTGGCACGGAACCCTTCAAGCGCGCCATTGCGATCCGCGCCACCCCTGATTCGGAGCCAAGAATGACCAAGGAAACCGGCTTCCACGCATCCTTCGCAAAATATACGGGCAATTTCGTCGAATATAACGGGTATTGGCTGGCCAGTTCCTTTGCCACAGCTGGCACCGTGCAGGAATACTGGGCCTGTCGGCAGAAGGCCGTGATAATGGACTTGTCACCCCTGCGCAAGTTCGAGATCACAGGCCCGGATGCAGAGGCGCTGTGTCAATATATCTTCACCCGCAATGTGAAGATCATGGCCGAAGGCGCGGTGATCTATACGGCCATGTGCTACCCTCATGGTGGCATGATCGACGATGGCACGCTTTTCCGGCTGGGCCGCGACAATTTCCGCTGGATCGGCGGCACGGATTATAGTGGCGCGTGGATCCGCGAGCAGGCCGCGAAAGCTGGGCTGAATGTTCTGGTGCGCGCATCGACCGACCAGTTGCACAATGTCGCTGTACAGGGGCCGGAAAGCCGCGATCTGCTGCGCAAGATTGTCTGGACTGCGCCACACCGCCCGAGCTTTGATCAGCTGGACTGGTTCCGCTTCACGCCCGCGCGGCTGCACGGGGCCGATGGTGTGCCCATCGTCGTCTCACGCACGGGCTATACGGGCGAATTGGGCTATGAGGTGATGTGTCACCCGCGCGACTGTACGGCTGTGTTCGATGCGATCTGGGAAGCAGGTCGCGATCACGGGTTGACACCTTTCGGGCTGGACGCGCTGGACATGGTCCGGATAGAGGCAGGGCTGATCTTCACAGGCTATGATTTCAGCGACCAGACCGACCCGTTCGAGGCCGGGATCGGCTTTACTGTGCCGCTGAAATCCAAGACCGATGATTTCATCGGTCGCGAAGCGCTTATTCGGCGCAAGGAGCACCCCGCGCGCAAGCTGGTGGGACTTGATATCGACAGCAACGAAGAGGTCGGCCATGGCGATTGCGTCCATATCGGGCGCGCGCAGGTGGGCGAGGTGACATCGTCCACGCGCTCGCCGCTGCTGGGCAAAACGATTGCGTTGGCGCGGATGGATGTGGCCTGTTCCGATATCGGGACAGAGGTGGAAATTGGGAAGCTGGATGGGTATCAGAAACGACTGCCCGCGCGGATCGTGCCCTTTGCGCATTACGACCCGAAGAAAGAACGGCCTCGATCCTGAACCACCTCGGACGCCGTTGACTGACCAAATTGGCGACAAGGGTGCCTTCGCAGGCGGGCGAAAGCAGGCGCGGCCCGCAAGAAACGCTTGCCATGCTTCAACGGTTGGAGCGGAGTTTCGCACAAGGACGTTCAAACCTCGCCACGCCCGTCTGTCGCCCAAGCAACCGCAATCGTATCTTTGTGAACACCCAAACGGATATAGGTGATACCTTTGTCCATGGCCCGCCTCCCATGCAAGAGGCGCTGCGCCAGGGCATCCGGCGCAACCCTCGAACCAGCATACTGTGAGACGGGTCACCCTATCTCAGGCGAACATGTGGTCTCGCTTGATCCTGTTTCCAACTTCTGCGCCATGAAGCGGATCGCATCATGTCCTTCGGCATGAACCATGACCAAAGCCCCCTCACGGCGAGCGAGATCGAACACCTCCAGCATCTGGGCATCCGACAGCATCAGG
>SKSL01000249.1 GCA_007123015.1 Natronohydrobacter sp.
GATGACAGACAGCTGGGGCTGCGGATTTGCGATCTGACAGTGGATGTCCCGGATCTGCGCTCGCCGATCCTGCCGGGGGATCCGGGCGTAGCAGGGGCAATCCTTGAAACTGGCTGGGACCAGCCCGAAGAGGGGCGGGGGGTCTGGTCATTGGGGTCGGTCGCGTCCTTGCGCCTGCCTGGCTATCTGAACCGGGGCGATGCGCCGCAGCAGTTGCGGCTTGTGTTCGACAGCCTGCCCCGGCCCGAGGGAACAGCGCCGTTGGAAATCGCTCTTGTTGCAGGGGAGCACAGGCTTGAACATGTGACCTCACAGCAAGACTATGCTGATCAGGCGCTCTCTCTGGCCTTGCCGTCCTGGACCAGTTTTCGCCCCTTACATGTGACGCTGCGCTTTTCTCATCTCGCCTCGCCTGCGCAATTGAACATCAATGCCGATCCGCGCCCCTTGGGGATTTTCCTCAAGGCGCTTGATCTGGAAGCCGCTGGCACCGCGCAAGCCTGACAGACAGGGCCCCCGCGTGCTCTGCCATGCAGCGCAAGCGTCAGGGCGCGCACCAGACCCCTTGCCAGCCTTTGGCCCGCGAAAATCGCGCGCGGCGATGCTGCGGTCCCAGATGAAGGATATCCATCTCTTGCAGCGCCAGCACCCCCACGATGAAAGCAGCGGGATCCGGCGTCTTCTGGTAGTCCAGAGCATCACGCAGGGGCTGCCCCGGTGCGGGCGTGCTGCCATAAGAATGCCGTGCGACCTCTGGCAAGCTCGCCCAGATCGCGGTGACATCTTCGTCCATCACGAATGAGACATCGGCCAGAAGGCGCATCTGCAGATGCGCGCTGTTGTCCCAGATATGCAGGCTGGCCTTGGGCTGCGCGCGCAATTCGGCGACCTTGGCAGAATGCCGATCCGTATAGAATCGCAGGCTTGCTGCGCACCGGTCGGCCGCCCGCAGCACGATTGTCCGGGCCTGTGGGGTGCCATCTGCGGAAACTGTTGCCAAGGTCGGATGACGCGCGGCGGCGCGGCGATCATGCACGCCCCGGATCAGCCGCGTCCAGACCTGATCGTGCAGGGCGCTGAGCGTTTCGGCCCATGGATGCAGGTCTGATGACATGAAGTCCCCCGAGGCGATGACAGTCAGTGTGGCGAGGTGGTGCAGAGCACTGCAAAGTCAATTGACCTCGGTAGGCTGCGCAATAGGTGCCCGTCCTGGATTTGGTGTAGATGGTGACCAGATGCGTGACGGAAAGACAGACACCCCGCGCTTTTTGCAGCGCTTGCACGCGGATCCGCGCAGTTCGGGGCTGCTTGCATTGCTGCACGCGGCCACCCACCCGCCGAAGGGAGCAGGGCGGGTCTTGCTTGCGCTGAGCATGGGTGTCGTCACGCATCTGATCTTTGCAGCGGCAGTGCTGGCCATGATTGTCGCGATGTTTTTCGGCATGAGTGAAAGCTTGGGTCGCGTCCCTGCACCTTGGGCGCTCTTGGCCAATGCCGCCCTGATTGCGCAATTCCCGCTTGTGCATTCGCTGCTGCTGACAAGGCGGGGCGGGGCTTGGTTGGCGCGGCTGGTGCCGGGACCGCATGGCGGCACTCTGGCGACGACGACTTACGCGCTGATCGCCTCGCTGCAATTGCTGGCCTTGTTTGCGCTCTGGACGCCTTCGGGGATCATCTGGTGGCGGGCCGAAGGTGGTGTGTTCTGGCTGATCTGCATGGCCTACGGGGCCGCATGGCTGCTGCTGTTGAAAGCCAGTTTCGATGCCGGGGCAGAGGTGCAGTCGGGCGCGCTGGGCTGGATGTCGCTGATGGGCCGGATCGCGCCACGCTTTCCCGACATGCCAGAGCTTGGGCTGTTCCGCGTGATCCGGCAGCCGATCTATGCGGCCTTTGCGCTGACGCTCTGGACGGTCCCGGTCTGGACCCCGGATCAACTGGCGCTGGCGATCACTCTGACCGCTTACTGCCTGCTCGCCCCGCGCCTGAAAGAGCGGCGCTTTGCCGCGCGCTACGGGGCCCGTTTCGCCCGGTATCAGTGCGAGGTGCCCTACATGCTCCCGAACCCTCGGCGGAGCCGTGACCATGCGCAATGATCTGACAATCTATGACACAGTCGCCGATCAGTGGTGGTCGGATGACATCCGCTGGGTGCGGACGCTGAAGAACCTTGTGCCCGGACGCTTGTCATGGATGGATAGGCAGATCGACTGGTCCGGCAAGGATGTGCTGGATCTAGGCTGCGCCGGGGGGTTCATGGCCGAAGCGCTGGACGACCGTGGCGCGCATGTGACAGGGATTGATCCGGCCGAAAAGGCCATCGCGGCGGCGCGCGCGCATGCTGCGCAGACAGGCCGCAACATCCAGTATGATATCGGTCTGGGCGAGGCACTGCCCTATGGCGATGCGGCTTTCGATGCTGTTGTCTGCGTCGATGTGCTTGAGCATGTGCAGGATCTGTCTTGCGTTCTGGCCGAGACCGCGCGCGTCCTGCGCCCCGGTGGTCTGTTCCTGTTCGACACGATCAACCACACCTGGATCGCGCGGCTGGCCACGATCACCATCGCCGAGGATATCCTGCGCCTGCTGCCGCGCGGCACGCATGACCCTGCATTGTTCATCCCGCCGTGCGATTTGCGCAGCGGGCTTGTGCAGGCAGGTTTGTCGCCCGGTAAATTTGTAGGGCTGGGTCCGCGTGGGGTCACGCTGCGCGGGGACCTGACCTTTGGGCGCGTGCCCCTGACTGCAGTGCTGTATATGGGCAGCGCGCGCAAGCCGGACGCTGCTGCATGACACAGGCGAGGAACTATTCCCAAGCGCGCGTGACACGCGGGGCAGGGTGACACGCGAAACCTCAAATCCTCGGCTTCTGCCTTGCCCTCGCCTGCGCGCCGGTTTACTTAACCTCTGAAACCGTTGGGGTGTCCTGTCCGGGACTGAGAGGCGAATGCCAACCCATCGAACCTGATCCGGATCATACCGGCGTAGGAAACGGTGAATTCGCGCGGCTCAACGCGCCCTTTCCGTCTCTTTGCGCTGGTATCTGTTGCAAGGAGACGCCGATGGCCTTCATCGCATTGACCATAGCCGGGTCTGACTCGGGCGGCGGTGCCGGTGTGCAAGCGGACCTGAAGGCGTTTTCAGCGCTCGGGGCCTATGGGGCCAGTGTGGTCACAGCTCTGACGGCCCAGAACACGCGCGCTGTCACCATGGTCGAGCCTGCCAGCCCTGCGATGATTGCTGCACAGATCGCGGCTGTGTTCGACGATCTGGACGTGCGTGCTGTCAAGCTGGGGATGCTGGGCGGACCAGAGGCGATTGCGACAGTCGCGCAGGGGCTGGCCGGGCAAAAGCTGCCGATCGTGCTGGACCCTGTCATGGTTGCCAAATCCGGCGACCGTCTGTTGCCCGCCGACGCGCTGCAAGCCCTGCGCCAGAAGCTTTTGCCGCGTGCCAGCTTGCTGACCCCGAACCTGCCCGAAGCCGCCGATCTGCTGGGCTGCAAGGTCGCGCAGGATGAGGCCGAAATGGTCCGTCAGGGCAAGGCCCTGCGCGATCTGGGGGCGCAGGCTGTGCTGATGAAAGGCGGCCATGCTTCGGGCCTGGACTGCGTGGATCTGCTGATCACGGATTCAGGCATCACGCGCCTTGTCGCCCCGCGCATTGCCACGCGCAACACGCATGGCACTGGATGCACGCTTTCGGCGGCGATTACGGCCGGGTTGGCCCAGGGCATGGCCCCGCAGGACGCTGTGACCCGCGCGCATGCCTATCTGCAAGGCGCGATCAAGGCGGCGGACCAGCTGGCGGTTGGCACAGGTCACGGTCCCGTGCATCATTTCCACAAGGTCTGGGCGCATGGCTGATCTGACCATCATCGGGGCGGGTGTGGCCGGGCTATGCGCGGCTTACACGGCCTGCAAGGCTGGTCTGACCCCGCGCCTGATCGACCGCGCGGGCGCGCCCGGGCCGCATGGCTGTTCCTGGTGGGCGGGCGGCATGCTGGCACCCTTCTGCGAAGGCGCTGTGGCAGAGCCCGCCATTGTCGTCCATGGACAGCGGGCCGCTGCCTTCTGGGCAGAGCTCACGCCGGTTGCGCATCATGGATCACTCGTGCTGGCGCTGGAACGGGACCGGGGCGAACTGGACCGCTTCGCGCGGCGCAGTTTGAACCATGAGCGGATCACGGATGTTGCAGGTCTGGAACCTGATCTGTCAGCACATCGCACAGCGCTGTTTTTTGCCCGCGAGGCGCATCTCGACCCGCGTGCAGCTTTGGCCGATCTGGTCGCTGTACTGCGCGCGCAGGGGGTCGAGATTGAACAAGCCGAAGTCTGGCCAGACGACATTACAGGCCCGGTGATTGACGCGCGCGGGCTGAGTGCGGATCTGCCGGGTCTGCGCGGGGTGCGGGGCGAAATGGTGGTGCTGCGCACGCAGGATATCCGGCTGACCCGGCCCGTGCGCCTGCTGCATCCGCGTCATCCGCTCTACATCGTGCCGCGCGCGGGCGGGGTGTTCATGCTGGGCGCGACACAGTTGGAAAGCAGCGACCGGCGCGGGATAAGCGCGCGCGCTGTGCTGGAACTGCTGAGTGCGGCCTATGCGCTCGACCCGCGCTTTGCCGAGGCCGAGCTTCTCGAAACCGGGGCCGATCTGCGCCCGGCCTATGCGGATAACGTGCCGCGCGTGACCATCCGGGGCGATCTGCTGCATCTCAATGGGCTGTTCCGGCATGGCTATCTGATGGCACCTGCCCTGGCCGCGCAGGCTGTCGATTACCTGACCACAGGCCGCAAGGGGGATCTGGTCCATGAAGATTGAGGTGAATGGCGAGGCCCGCGACGTGACAGGCCCGACGCTGGCCGATGCGCTGACTGAGCTGGGTTGGGCCGAAGCCCGCGTTGCGACCGCCGTGAATGGTGATTTCGTGCCTAAAGTCGCGCGGGCCGAAACCGCGCTCAAGGACGGCGACAGGCTGGAAGTGCTGGCCCCCATGCAGGGGGGTTGAAGCGATGCGCGATTTCTATGGCGTCACGCTCGACACGCCCCTGATGCTGGGCACAGCGCAATACCCCTCGCCTGCTGTGCTGGAAGCCGCGTTTCGCGGCTCTGGCGCGTCGGTCGCCACTGTCTCGCTGCGCCGCGAGGCCGGCCAGGGTCAGGGCTTTTGGGATATCATCCGGGGCCTTGGCGTTCATATCCTGCCCAACACGGCAGGCTGCCACAGCGCGCGCGAGGCGATCACCACAGCGCAGATGGCGCGCGAAGTATTCGAGACGAACTGGATCAAACTTGAAGTCATCGGCCATGCGGACACGCTACAGCCGGACCCGTTTGGCCTGTTGGACGCCACTGAATCGCTGGCGGCTGACGGGTTCGAGGTCTTTCCCTACACGACCGAAGATCAGGTCCTGGCTGCACGGCTGCTGGACGCGGGCGCGCGCGTGCTCATGCCCTGGGGTGCGCCCATCGGCTCGGGTCTGGGGTTGAACAATCGCTACGGGCTGCGCACGCTCCGCGCGGCCTTTCCCGATGTGCCGATGGTCATTGACGCCGGGCTTGGCCTGCCCAGCCATGCCGCAGATGCGCTGGAAATGGGGTTTGACGCGGTGCTGCTCAACACCGCCGTTGCGCAGGCAGGCGATCCGGTCGCGATGGCGCGGGCTTTCGCGCTGGCCGTGCAGGCCGGGGCGCTTGCGCGCACAGCCGATCCGATGGAGCCGCGCGACATGGCCCAGCCCTCGACCCCGGTTCTTGGAAAGGCTTGGCTATGACGCTGCCCCGCTTCTACCCGATTTTCGACTCTGTCGCTTGGCTGGAACGCGCGCTGCCGCTTGGCGTGAAGCTGGTGCAGTTGCGCATCAAGGAGCGCGCGCCGGATATGTTGCGTGACGACATCCGCGCGGGCCTTGCATTGGCGCGCAGGCATGGGGCCGCGCTTGTGGTCAATGACCATTGGCAGATCGCGATTGAACAGGGCGCGGAGTGGCTGCATCTGGGGCAAGAGGATCTGGACACAGCCGATCTGCCCGCGATCCGTCGCGCAGGGCTGAAGCTGGGGCTGTCCACCCATGACCATGCCGAACTTGACCGCGCATTGACGCTTTCGCCCGATTATGTGGCGCTTGGCCCGGTCTATCCGACCATTCTGAAGGCGATGAAATGGGAGCAGCAGGGGCTGGAGCGCCTGCGCGAGTGGAAACGTCTGATCGGCGATACCCCGCTTTGCGCCATTGGCGGGATGACCGTCGCGCGCGCGCCGGGAGCGTTCGAGGCCGGGGCGGATATTGTCTCGGCTGTCACGGATATCACACTGAACGCAGACCCCGAAGCGCGGATGCACGACTGGCTGAGGGTCTGCGCATGACCCGCTATGCGCGCCAAACCGTGCTGCCCGAGATTGGCCCGGACGGGCAGGCGCGGTTGGCCCTAACGCATGTTCTGGTCGTAGGGGCCGGGGGCCTGGGCGTGCCTGTGCTGCAATATCTGGCTGGTGCTGGCCTGGGGCAGATCACGCTGGTCGATGGCGACACGGTCGCAGAACACAACCTGCACCGCCAGCCGCTTTACCGCATGGACCAGATCGGCCAGCCCAAGGTGCATGCCGCCGCTGATGCGCTGGCCGCGCTCAACCCGGATGTGGCCGTGCAGCCCCTATGCGCGATGCTCGACCCGGCCAATGCGCCCGCGCTGGTCGAAGCGGCCGATATCGTGCTCGATTGTGCTGACACTTTCGCGGCCAGCCTGACGCTCTCGGATATCTGCGCATCCCTTGGCAAACCGCTGATCACCGCCTCGGCGCTAGGGCTGTCGGGCTATGTCGCGGGCTGTTGCGGCGGTGCGCCCAGCCTGCGCGCGATTTTCCCCGACCTGCCCCAACGCGGCGCGACCTGCGCCACGGCTGGCGTGATGGGGCCAGTTGTCGGCACAATCGGCGCGCTTCAGGCACAGATGGCGCTGGCCGTGGCCATGTCGCTCACGCCCTTGCCATTAGGCCAGCTTGTCAGCCTTGACGCGCTGAACTGGCGCCTGGGCGGCTTCCGCTTCGACCGCGCGCCTGAACCCGCGCGCGCCTTGCCCTTTATCGCGCGCAGCCAGACCCGCCCCGATGATCTGCTGATCGACCTGCGCACCGAGGCCGCGCCCTTCGCCCCCGCCGCGCACCATATCCCGCCCGAGTATATCGCCATGCTGGACCCGCCTGCGGGCTCCCGCGTCGTGCTCGCCTGCGCTACCGGACTGCGCGCGCATAATGCGGGCCAGAGCCTGCAATCCCGCTGGCCGGGCGATATCGCCCTGCTGGCCGTGACTGACTGAAAAGGAGCTTTCATGAAACACCTTGCTGCCACTTTCGCCTTCGCGACCTTTGCCCTGCCCGCACAGGCGCAAGACCGGCTCAGCATCATGCTGGACTGGTTCGTGAACCCCAACCATGCGCCCCTCGTGCTGGCGCAGGAACTGGGCTATTTCGACGCGGCCGGGTTGGAAGTCGAACTTGCCACCCCATCCGACCCGAACGCGCCCCCGCGCATGGCCGCCGCAGGCCGCGTCGATCTGGCGATCAGCTATCAGCCGCAACTGCATCTCAGCCGCCATGACGACCTGCCCCTGCGCCGCGTCGGCACGCTGATTTCCACGCCACTCACATGTCTGGCGGTGCTGAACGACCACCCGGCGCAGGATTTTGCCGAGCTTGCAGGCGGCACGATCGGGTTTGCTGTGGCGGGCGTGCAGGAAGTCATGCTTGATGCGATGCTCGCCCATCACGGGCTGGAAGCCGATGCTGTTGAGCGGATCAATATCGGCTGGTCGATCTCGCCTGCGCTGATGGCGGGGCAGGTGGATGGCGTGATCGGTGCGTTTCGCAATTTCGAGATGAACCAGTTGCAGCTTGAAGGCACCGAAGGCCGCTGTTTCTACCCCGAAGCCGAGGGCGTGCCGGCCTATGACGAGTTGATCTATGTCGCGAACCCTGAGACGATGGAGGCCGATGTCATCGCCCGCTTCCTCGAGGCCACTGCGCAGGCGGTCAACTTCATCCTGAACCAGCCAGAGCAGGCATGGGAGATTTTCTCTGGCACCGCGTCCGAGTTGCAGACTGAACTGAATGTCATGGCCTGGGCCGATACCTGGCCGCGCTTTGCCACCCGCCCGGCAGCGCTGGATGCAGGCCGCTATATGCGGTTTGAAACCTTTCTCGCAGATCGTGGGGCGACACCCGGTGGCTTGTCAGTCGATGACCTTGCCATAGACGTCACAGCGGTCGCCCCATGAGCGCGCCGGATTACGGTCAAGCCTTCACTCTCTGGCGCGATCACGCGCCAGACTGGCATGCTTACACGCATCACGCGTTCGTCGAAGGCTTGCGCCGGGGAGATCTGCCGCGCGCGAATTTCCTGCATTATCTGCGGCAGGATTACATCTTTCTGATCCATTTTGCCCGCGCCTGGGCGCTGGCTGCAGCGAAGGGTGAGACCTTGGCCGAGATACAGGCGGCCTCTGCCACTGTGCAGGCGCTGGCCCATGTGGAAATGCCGCTTCATGTGCAGATCTGTGCGCAAGCCGGTATTGACGCAGCCACGCTAGAGGCGACCGAGGAAGCCCCTGGCAACCTCGCCTATACGCGCTACGTGCTGGAGGCAGGCTATTCCGGCGATTTTCTGGACCTGATGGCCGCGCTTGCGCCCTGCGTTCTGGGCTATGGCGAGATCGGGGCGCGGCTGAAAGGCAGTGGCGGGCCCTATGCGGAGTGGATCGAAACTTATGGCGGCGATGACTATCAGGGCCTGTGCCGCGATGTTGGTGCACTGATCGACAGCGCGCTAGTCCATCGGCTGGGACCGGACTGGACCGTGCTGCCCCGCGCGGGCCAGCTTGCCGCGCGCTTTGCCACAGCGACACGGCTGGAGGTCGGCTTCTGGCAGATGGGACTGGACGGCGCATGACCGGGCTGGCGCTGCATGGCGATCTGATCATGGGCGATACGCCTCTGATCCGCGATCTGGCGCTGGATATGCCCGCCGGGCACTGGTCCTGCCTGCTGGGGCCGTCGGGGATCGGCAAGTCCAGCATCGCGCGGCTGATCGCGGGTCTGCCCGGACCGCAACGGCTGGAAGGGGTATTGCACACCAGCGATGGCCAGCCGCTTCAGGGCCGTGTCGCGCTGATGGCGCAGGGTGGCCAGCTTCTGCCCTGGGCCGATCTGGTCGCGAATGTCACCATCGGCGCGCGGCTGCGCGGCGCCCGGCCAGATATTCCGCGCGCGCGGGAACTGCTGGCACAAGTCGGGCTGTACGGGCTGGAACAGCGCCGTCCGACAGCGCTTTCGGGCGGGCAACAACAACGCGTGGCCCTTGCGCGGGTGCTGATCGAGGATGCGCCTGTCGTTGTGCTGGACGAGCCGTTTTCGGCACTGGACACGGCCACGCGGCTGGCGATGCAGGATCTGGCCGCGCGTCTGTTGGCCGGGCGTACTGTGATCCTGATCACGCATGACCCGTTAGAGGCGCTCAGGCTGGCTGATCAGGCATGGCTGTTGGGTCCGGACGGGGCCGCGCGGCTTGCCCTGCCCGAGGGCGCAACCCCGCGCGACTTTCGCGCGCCCGATCTGCTGGTCGCACAAGCCGCGCTGCTGGCATGTTTGCAAGGGCATGAGCCATGCAACGCCTGAATGTGGCTCCTCTGCGCGCCTTGCTTGCGCTGACCGTGGCCTTGGCTATCTGGCAGGCTGTGGTCTGGTTGACGGGCGTGCCGCGGTTCATCCTGCCCGGACCCGGGCGGGTTGCCGCAGCGCTTTGGGACAATGCGGCGCTGCTGGCCGAACATGCGCGTTTCACAGTCGCCAATCTGCTGACTGGTCTGGTGGCGGGTGTCGCGCTGGGCGTCGCCACAGCTCTGAACCTCGCGCTTTCCCCTGGTGCGCGGCTGATGCTGCGCCCGATGCTGATCTTCGCGCAGGCCGTGCCGGTCTTTGCGCTCGCGCCTGTCCTGACCCTCTGGCTTGGCTATGGGGCCGCCTCGAAAATCGTGATCGTGATGCTGGTGATCTACTTCCCGGTCACATCGGCGTTTTTCGATGGGCTGATACGCTTGCCGCCCGCGTTGTCCGACATGGCGCAGATGATGCGTGCCACACCCGTCCGGCGGTTGTTCCTGCTGCAAGTGCCGCACGCGCTGCCTGCGCTGGCATCCGGGCTGCGCTTGGCTGTGGTCTATGCGCCTTTCGCTGTGATCATCGGCGAATGGGTGGGTTCTTCGCGGGGCCTTGGGCATCTGATGCTTTTGGCGAATGGGCGCGGGCAGACTGAATTGATGTTCGCCGCCCTCTTCGTGCTGGCCGGGATGAGCTTGGCTCTGTTCGCAGCGCTCGAACGTCTGCTGCGCACGCGCCTTGCCTGAGCGTCAGGCGGCAGGGTCTCGGAGTTGACGGCCCCGCACGGTGGTACACAGGCCGCCCTGCGCCAGCCCCTGACAGATGCGAGAAGTGCATATCTGCTTGCCTGCAAGTCAAAAGGCAGCGATGGTCTGCGGCAGGAGAGCCCATGACCACTATCGACCTGAACGCGGATCTTGGCGAGAGCTTCGGCCCTTGGCCGATGGGCGCGGACGCGCAGCTTCTCGACATCATCACTTCGGCCAATATTGCATGCGGCTATCATGCAGGCGATCCTGATCATATGCGCGCGGCGATGCAGCGTGCTGTCGAAACCGGTGTCGGCATTGGTGCGCATCCGGGCCTGCCGGATCTGCAGGGCTTCGGGCGGCGCCGGATGCAAGTCTCCCTTGCGGAAGCCGGCAACCTGACGGCCTATCAACTGGGGGCAGCGCAGGCGATGGCGCGACTGGCCGGGGGGCAGGTCCGGCATCTGAAATTGCATGGTGCGCTGGCCAATATGGCGGCCGAAGATGAAGCCTTGGCCCGCGCCTGTTTCGAGGCCGCGCTGAAGGTCGATCCCGAAATCATTCTGATGGTGATTTCCGGCACAGCGCAGGCGCGCGCGGCGCAAGCGCTTGGCGCGCGCATGGCGCAAGAGATTTTCGCGGATCGGGCCTATACTGAAGACGGGCTTTTGATGGATCGTCGCCTGCCCGGTGCTGTGATCCATGACCCTCAGGCCGTGTGTGGGCGTATTCTCGTCATGCTGCGCGCAGGGGCGATCATCACAGCGCAAGGCACGCAACTGCCCGCGCAGATCGACACGATCTGTCTGCATGGCGATACGGTCGGGGCGCTTGATATTGCGCGCGCCCTGCGCGAGGCTCTGGCGCAGGCAGGCATCGAGATGGCCCCGTTTGAAGGCAAGCGGGGTTAGAGTCGCTTGGAAGCGGTAACCGGTTCCGAGCTTTTCGACATGCGAAAACAATAGGTGAGCGCGTAAGGCGTGAATGCGAATGAACGCGATCAGCGCTCATGTTCGCCGTCTGACACAAGGTTCCGCTGTGCCAGACGCCGTCAGTGGCCTAGGTCAGCTATGCGCGGCGGCCTTCGGCCTTTGCTCCGCGCGGGCATCTCCTAGACAGACGCAAAGTGATCCAAGCAGTCATAGGGTGTCTTGTGTCAGCTAGCGAACACTGGCACGGGCCTGCTGTGATCTGCGAATCCGGCGTTGTCAGGATGCGCCAAATCCCTGATGCAGGCGCTATGGGGTCTGGCGCGATGCGCATCTCTGCGCTTGACGCCCTTGTCGCATTGGCGGACAGTCTGGCGCGCGCGGCATCACAGGGGGGATAAGCATGTCCGGTGTCACACTTTCGAATGTGGTCAAGAAATACGGTGATGTGCAGGTCATTCACGGGATTGATCTGGAAATCGAGAATGGTGAATTCTGCGTCTTTGTCGGCCCGTCAGGCTGTGGCAAATCCACTCTGATGCGCATGGTCGCGGGGCTGGAAGACACCACCAGTGGCGCAATTCAGATCGGTGCGCGCGATGTCACGCGGCTTGATCCGTCACAGCGCGGGGTGGCGATGGTGTTTCAGACTTATGCGCTCTATCCGCATATGACTGTGGCCGAAAACATGGGTTTCGGGCTGAAGATGAACGGCTATCCCAAGGCCGAGATCCGCGAGAAAGTGGCCGAGGCCGCGCGTATCCTCAAGCTGGAACCGCTGCTCGAGCGCAAACCCAAGGCGCTGTCGGGCGGGCAGCGCCAGCGCGTGGCCATTGGCCGGACCATCGTGCGCGGGCCCGAAGTGTTCCTGTTCGACGAGCCGCTCTCGAACCTTGATGCGGAATTGCGGGTCGATATGCGCGTCGAGATCGCCTCGCTGCACAAGCAGATCGGCGCGACGATGATCTATGTGACCCATGATCAGGTCGAGGCGATGACGCTTGCTGACAAGATCGTGGTGCTGCGCGCAGGGCGGATCGAACAGGTGGGCGCGCCGCTGGATCTGTATCGCGACCCGGATAACCGCTTCGTGGCCGGCTTCATCGGCTCGCCTGCGATGAATTTCCTGCCGGGGCAGGTTGTCCATGGTGCGCTATCGATTGCTGCGCTCAGGACTGTGCCTGCGCTGGACCTGCGCCTGCCGGCTGACGGGACCCGCGTGGAACTGGGGATCCGGCCCGAACATCTGCAGATCGACGCGGATGGCGACGGTTTCCGGCTGGATCTGATCGAAAAGCTGGGCGGGATTTCCTATGCCTATCTGCATGCGGCGACCGGGGAGCGGCTGATCGTGGCGACCGATGGCGATAGTGACCTGACCGACGATATGGATGTCGGCATCACATTCGACCCGGCCCGCGCGTATCTGTTTGACGCCGAAACCGGCCTGCGGCTGCGGTAAGGGCAGGGAGCACTGTGTCTTTGCCACGACTGTCGCGGTACAAGGTGCAAAGTTTGCCATAGCGCCGGCTGGCCTTCGCGCGCGGCAGCGACTGAAGGATCAATCCTGCTTGCTATGGCATTCGGTGTCCGCTTCCGGAAATCGCCAGTTTTCGGTTTCCGCAGCGATGGTCGTTGCGATATCTGCAAGCATGGGCGCAAGCCCTGCCAGCGTGGTCAGATCCGTGCGCGCTGTGGTCGAGGTGACCGAGAGCGCCCCAAGCACCGAGCCGCGTGACGACAGGATCGGTGCAGCGATGCAGATGATCCCCGGCTCGTGTTCTTCGTCGTCAAAAGCATAGCCGCGCGTGCGGATGCGGGCCAGTTCCGCGCGCAGTGCCTGCGGTGAGGTCACTGTCCGCTCTGTGAATGGGTGCCAGCTTTGCTGCGCGAGGATGCCGGGCAGCTGCGCGTCTGGCAGAAAGGCCAGCATCGCCTTGCCGACCCCTGTGCAATAGGCAGGCCCCACTTTGCCCGCTTGCGAATACATCCGCACCGGGTTGCGCGCATTGCGCTTGTCGACATAGAGCACTTGTGCATTGTCCAGCTGCGCCAGATGCACGGTCTCGCCGACCTCGGCTGAAAGCCGGTCGAGATGCGGGCGCGCAATCGGCGCGAGCGAGCTTTGCTGCCAGGCCACATGCGCCAGCCGCACCAGCCGCATCCCCAAGGTGTAACTGCCCGCCGCCGCATCGAAACTGAGCATGCCCTGCGCCACCAGTGTTTGCAGCAGCCGGTAGAGCGTGGCCTTGGGATAGGGGCTTTGGTCCAGCAGATCGGAAAAGCGCACCGGGCGCGCATGTGCGGCCACCAGGTCCAGCACGACGAGCGCTTTTGCAACTGTGCCATCTGCAGCCGGGGTGGTGGTCATCTTTTCGGTCCCAAGCAAGAGCAAACAATCCTTGACAAGGCGAAGCGAGTCAGATCATCATTTTCAATAAATAAAAACTAGTCTCACATAGTGAAACCTGCAAGGGAGGAAATCATGCAGTTCACATTCAAGAGCGCCACAGCGATGTTGGCGCTGACAACCGCATTGGCACTGCCTGCCAGCGCCGAACTGACCGGCGATCTGCGCATCTTCTTCAACGATCAGAACCCTGCGCCCCGCGCTGCCATGGAGGGGATGGTCGAGCGCTTTCAAGAGATGCATCCTGATCTGAATATCGAGTTGACCCTGATCGACCGCGAAGCCAACAAGACCCAGATCCGCAATTACCTGACCGCCAATGCCCCCGATGTGAATGGCTGGTATGCGGGCAACCGGATGCGGCCCTATGTGAATGCCGGTCTGTTCGAGGATGTCTCGGACCTGTGGGATGGGCCGATGGGCGAGGAACTGGCCTCGACCCGCGCGGCACTTACTCTGGATGATCGTCAATGGGGCGTGCCCTATACCTATTATCAATGGGGAATTTACTACCGGGCGGACATCTATGAGGAACTTGGCCTGACCCCGGCCGCGACCTGGGAAGAAGAACTGGCCAATTGCGAGGCGATCCTCGCATCGGGCCGCAAATGCTACACCATCGGCACCCGCTTTCTGTGGACCGCAGGTGGCTGGTTCGACTATCTGAACCTGCGCACCCATGGCTATGATTTCCACATGGCGCTGACCGCCAATGAAATCCCCTGGACAGATGACCGCGTGCGCGAGACGTTCGCCAATTGGCGCACCCTGCTCGACATGGGTGCCTTCATCGACAACCACACGGCCTATACATGGCAGGAAGCGCAGCCCTATCTGGTCAACGGGCAGGCCGCCGCCTATCTGATGGGCAATTTCCTGGTCGAGCCCCTGCGCGACGCAGGCATCACGGATGACCAGCTTGGCTTCTATCAGTTCCCGGAAATCACACCGGGCATCCCGAAGGCCGAAGACGCGCCCACCGATACGCTGCATATCCCGGCGCAGGCCCAGAACAAGGAAGCTGCGCGCGCCTTCCTGCTCTATGTTGCCAGTGCCGAAAACCAGACCATCGCCAATGAAGTTCTGGGCCAGTTGCCGATCAACAGCCAAGCGCAAGTCGCCGATGACAAGTTCATTCAGGCCGGCTTCGAGATGCTGTCCAATGCGACTGGCGGGATCGCCCAATTCTTCGACCGCGACGCCGATGCAGAAATGGCCAGCGCAGGCATGGAGGGCTTTCAGGAATTCATGGTCATGCCCGACAATCTGGATGCGATCCTGAACCGTCTGGAGAATGTGCGCCAGCGGATGCTGGAAGACTGAGGCGTTTCCTCCTGGCGTTGGGGCGGCTTCCGGGCCGCCCTAGCGATTTCTCGTCAAAAGACAGGCAGAGCCATGGCTGCACCCGTCCTTTCGGAACCCGCTGCGACGTCCCAGCGCAGCTTCTGGCGTCGCAATCAGATGCGGCTTGCGCCGTGGCTTTTTCTGGCCCCCGGCATCGCGTTTTTCGCGGTCTATGTGATCTTTCCGATCTTCCAGAGCTTCCATATCAGTCTTTATCGCTGGGATGGTCTGGGCGAGGCGCGCTTTATCGGGATGCAGAATTACGAGCGCCTCTTCGATGATCCGGCTTTCTATACGTCGCTCAAGAACAATCTGCGCTGGTTGCTGCTCTATCTTCTGGCAATTCCCGGCGGCTTGTTCATCGCACTTTTCCTGAACCAGCAGGTGCGCGGCATCAGGCTTTACAAGTCGCTCTTCTTCTTCCCCTTCGTGATTTCTCAGGTTGTGGTCGGGCTGGTCTTCGCGTGGTTCTACAACCCTTCCATCGGGCTATTGAACCCCTTGCTGGGGCTGTTCGGCGCAGGTCCGGTCAATATCCTTGGCAACCCGAATACCGTCACATATGGCATCATCGCCGCAGGGCTCTGGCCGCAGGTCGCCTATTGCATGATCCTGTATCTGACAGGTCTGAACGCGGTCGATCCCGAACAGGTCGAGGCCGCACGGCTGGACGGCGCCAAGGGCTGGCGGATGCTGTGGTATGTGATCCTGCCGCAATTGCGCCCCGCCACCTTCATCGCCGTCGTGGTCACAGTGATCGGTGCGCTGCGCAGCTTCGACATGATCAGCGTCATGACCAATGGCGGGCCGTTCGGGTCCAGCCGCGTGCTGGCCTATTACATGTTCGAGGTCTCGCTCTCGGAATATGGCTTCCGCATGGGCTATGGCGCTGCGATTGCCGTGATCCTGTTTTTGATCATGATGGTCTATATCGCCTTCTTCCTGTGGCGCATGTGGCGCGAAGAGCGGGGGGCCTGAGCCATGTTTCCAACCCCCGTCGAGCGCCGCTCTGCTGCCGTTCAAAACACCTACAAGGCGCTGCTGCCCATTGCCCTGATCATGTGGCTGCTGCCTTTGCTGATGGTCGCGCTCTTCTCGATCAAGCCGGATTCCGATTTTACCCAAGGCAATCTATGGGGCTGGCCTTCGACCTTTGCGGGTTTCGAGAATTATACCCGCGTCTTCACCGACAGCGCGATGCCGCGCTATCTGCTCAATTCGGTCTTCATCACAGTGCCGACTGTCATCGGGGCCGTGGCGCTTTCGTGCATGACAGGCTTCGCGCTGGGGGTGTACCGCTTCCGGGGCAATATCTGGATCTTCTTCATGTTCGTCGCGGGCAATTTCGTGCCCTTCCAGATCCTGATGGTGCCTGTCCGCGACCTGACCGTGAATATGGGGCTTTATGACACGCGCATGGGGCTGGTCCTGTTCCATATCGCCTTTCAGACCGGCTTCTGCACGCTCTTCATGCGCAATTTCATCCGCGCCCTGCCGCGAGAGTTGATCGAGGCCGCGCGCGTCGAAGGCGTGTCGGAAATCCGTATCTTCTGGTATGTCGTCCTGCCCTTGATGCGCCCGGCCATCGCCGCGCTCTCGGTGCTGATCTTCACCTTCATCTGGAACGATTATTTCTGGGCTGTGGTGCTGACCCAAGGCGTTGAAAGCCAGCCCGTCACCGCCGGGATCACCGCCTTCAACAGCCAGTTCCGCGCCGCCTATCACATGATGAGCGCAGGCTCGATCATCGCTGCCTTGCCGCCTGTGATGATGTTTTTTCTGATGCAGAAACACTTCATTGCGGGCCTTACTCTCGGAGCCGTCAAATGACAAAAATCGCTTTCATCGGGGCCGGGTCCACGGTCTTCATGAAAAACCTGATCGGGGATGCACTGCTGCGCCCGGCGCTCTCGGACGCGCATATCGCGCTGATGGATATCGACCGGGCGAGGCTGGAGGACTCGGCGCTTGTTGCGCGCAAGCTCGTCGCCTCGCTGGGCGCGGGCGCACAGGTCACGGCCACGACGGACCGGCGAAAGGCTCTGGATGGGGCCGATTTCGTCATCGTGGCGTTCCAGATCGGGGGCTACAGACCCTGTACAGTGACGGATTTCGAGATCCCGAAAGCTTATGGCCTGCGCCAGACCATCGCCGACACGTTGGGCATTGGCGGTATCATGCGCGGCCTGCGCACAGTCCCGCATCTCTGGGCCCTGGCCGAGGATATGCGCGCGCTCTGCCCTGACGCGCTGATGCTGAACTATGTCAACCCGATGGCGATCAATACATGGGCACTGACGGCGCGCTATCCGGATGTGAAACAAGTGGGCCTGTGCCATTCCGTGCAGGGCACAGCCTATGAATTGGCGCGCGACCTTGGTCTGGACGTGGGCGACCTGCGCTACCGGGCTGCCGGCATCAACCACATGGCGTTCTACCTGTCACTGGAGGCACGCGATGGCAACGGCTGGCGCGACCTCTACCCCGCTCTGCGCGACGGCTACCGAGCAGGCCGCATCCCGCTGGAAAGCCACTGGAACCCGCGCTGCCCCAATCTGGTGCGCTATGAAGTGATGGCGCATTTCAGCTATTTCGTCACCGAATCCTCGGAACATTTCGCCGAATATGTGCCCTGGTTCATCAAATCCCACCGCCCCGACCTGATCACGCAGTTTCGCATCCCGCTCGACGAATACCCCCAGCGCTGCGAAGAGCAGATCGAAGCCTGGGGCGCGCAGGCCGCAGCCCTGAAATCCGCGCCGCGTATCGA